>DFCG01000036.1:21184-25813 GCA_002367455.1 Acinetobacter sp. UBA3060
GAAGCGCGTATCCGTAATGGTATGGTGGCCTATTCGCAACTGGAAAAATTACGTGCTGGTGATCAGTCTCCAGAACTGAAAACCGCTTTTGAAGAGGGCCAAAAAGACTTAGGCTACGGTCTGCTTCTGAAAAAATACACGCCAAATGTCGTTGATGCCTCTGAAGAGCAAATCAAAGCAGCTGCTAAAGACACCATTCCACACGTACCAAGCCTGTTCTGGGCCTTCCGTGCCATGGTGGCTTCTGGCTTCCTGATGTTGCTTCTATTTGCACTGGCAACTTTTGCGGTAGCAAAACGTAATGCTGAAAACAAACCATGGTTATTGAAATTTGCTTTATTTGCACTGCCTTTACCTTGGGTTGCTGCGCAAACTGGCTGGTATGTAGCAGAAGTAGGTCGTCAACCTTGGACCATTGGTGAGGTATTACCGACGCATCTTTCAGCATCAAGCTTAAGTACAGGTGATGTCTGGGGTTCAATCCTTGCATTGGCAGCATTCTATACCGTGTTACTGATTATCGAGATGTATCTGATGATCAAGTTCTCACGTCTTGGCCCAAGCTCACTGCATACCGGTAAATACCATTTTGAAAAGCTTGCAGCTGCAGAGAAGGCAAATGAGGAGACTCACGCATGATCGAATATGAATTATTAAAAATCATTTGGTGGGTGCTGGTCGGCGTATTGCTGATTGGCTTTGCCCTCACCGATGGCTTCGATATGGGCTCCATGGCGATCATGCCATTTGTGGGCAAAAATGATAGCGAGCGCCGTGCAGCGATCAATACCATTGCNNTGGGGTCTAGCCATTGGTGGTGCAGTGCCTGCATTGGTCTTCGGTGTGGCATTCGGCAACATGTTCCTAGGTGTACCATTTACTTTAGATGAAACTGTACGTTCTACTTATACTGGTAGCTTCTTTGCCCTGCTGAATCCGTTTGCGATTGTCTGTGGTCTGGTCAGTTTATCGATGCTGTGTGCACATGGTGGTGCATGGTTAATGCTGCGTACTGATGGTGACCTACGCCAACGTTCTGCCAAAGCAACACAAATCATGGGACTAGTGTATTTAGCAACTTTCCTGGCAGCCGGTGCATGGTTGTATTTTGGTGGCATTCAGGGCTATACCTTAGTTACACCTTTTGATACCAATGGTGTTGCCAACCCGCTGGCCAAAGAAGTATTGACCAATGCCAATCCAGGCTGGATGAATAACTACTCGACGTATCCAATCACAATGGCTGCTCCAATTGCCGGCATTTTGGGTGGCTTGATCATTGTCTTGGCAGCTAGTAAAAACAAAGCAGGCTTGAGCTTCCTGGGTTCATCTCTGGCTGTCATCGGTGCCATCCTGACTGCTGGTTTTGCCCTGTTTCCTTTCCTGATGCCTTCAAGCATTAACCCGGTTGCAAGTCTGACCATGTGGGATGCGGTATCTAGTAAAAATACCTTAACAGTCATGACCGTTGCTGCATGTATCTTTGTTCCACTGATCCTGATCTATACCACCTGGTGTTACTACAAGATGTGGGGCGTGATTACCAACAAACACATTGAAGATAATTCACATAGCCTGTACTAAGGCTATGTCTTAAGGAGAGACAACTATGTGGTATTTTGCTTGGATTCTGGGTGTACTGATGGCGTGTTTTGCCAGTGTGATTGCTGCCATTTATATGGAACAACACCAAGATCTGGATGAGGAATAAAACATGACCGAAGCTGCGCTTGAGAAAACCGTTGTAGACAAGAAACCAAACAAATTTGCGATGATGATTTCCTGCCTATTGGCTTTTCCTCTCGCAGCCGTGTTATTGGTTCATCCTTCTGCAATGCTGGATGCCAATGGTGAATATAGCCATAGTGCCATGATGTATATCATGATTGGTATTTCTGGAGGCTTTGTCCATGGTGTGGGCTTTGTGCCGCGCCACTGGTTCTGGAAATGGTTGTTTAGCCCTTTCCTAGCATGGCCTTTAATGATCTGGGGTTATTACACCTGGTTTCTCAGTTAAAGTATGAAATTAAAAAGCCCTCATTTGAGGGCTTTTTAATTTCATACGAATTCTAAAATATTCTTCTTTTTTCTTCTGGCCAAAACAGGATTTTTAAAACAACTTATTTTAAGTATATAAAAAGCCGGAACCAGTCCGACTTTTAGAATGATTTATCGATGGGTATGAATCGACATCACAATGCCCATCCCGGCCAGCATGGAAATCACTGCCGTTCCACCATAACTCATGAGCGGTAATGGATCTCCAGTTACAGGTAAAATCCCGCTCACCATGCCTGAGTTTAAAAATACAAAGAAGAAGAAAGTCAGTCCCATGGCTCCAGCATATAAACGGCCAAAGTTATGAAAGCTGTTTAAACCAATCATCAGACAGCGAATAATAATGGCAGTGAATAAACTAAACAGCAGGAAAACACCGATAAAACCGAATTCTTCGGCATAAGTCGACATAATAAAGTCAGTATGATGTTCAGGCAGATAACCTAAATGTGATTGGGTACCTTCGGTATAGCCTTTGCCCGTGGAACCACCTGAACCAATCGCAATTTTGGACTGGATGATATTCCAGCCTGCACCCAAGGCATCCGATTCCGGATCAAATAACGTGGTAATACGTTTTTTTTGATACTCTTGTAATACAAACATCCATGCAGCCGGAGCTGCCACGGCTACTGCAGCGGCTGCACCACCAATCAGACGCCACGACATCCCACTTAAAAATAGAACAAAAATACCGGGAATCACCAAGCCAATGTTCAAGTCAGGCTGAAGCGCCACCAAAACAAATGGTACGCCCAATAAAATCAGAGCCCCCACAATATGCAAAAATTTGGGAGGAAACGGCTTACGTGCAAAATACCATGCCATCATCAAAGGCATCGCAAATTTCATCACCTCACTCGGTTGCATGCTTCCTACCCCCGGCAAGGTAATCCAGCGGGTTGCACCCAAGCGTTTTTCACCAATCACAAAGACCAGAAGCAGCATGAAGATCCCGAAGGCATACAGGTATGGACTAATCGCCTGATAGACTTTCGGTGGAATCTGCGCACAGATAAACAGCAGCACAAAACCAATTCCAAAACTGATCGCCTGACGCACCACCATGCCAGAGTCTTCGGATGTCGCGCTATACACCACCATTAAACCCAGGATTGCATTGAGAACTAGAAAGCACAATAACCAGGGATCAAGGTGCAACTTGGTCCATCGAGATGAATCTTGCGGGTTAATACTACGTCCATCACGCAAAGAGTGACGTAAAAACCGATACTGCTGTGAAGGTATCATTGGCCAAAAGGTGAAAAAGAATGATGGCAAAATTATAAGTGAAAGCTATAGCGAATAGATCGCTATAGCCAGATTTATTCTGCTTTTATTTGAATATTATTTGAATATATTTTTAAGCCTGAGCCTGTAAAATCAGTTTGGCCAGTTCCAGATCGTCCGGATAGGTAATTTTAATATTATCGGAACGCCCTTGTACTACACTCACCTGTTCGCCGATATGTTCCAGCGCACTGGCTTCATCAGTAATCGTAGCACCATCTTGCAAAGCCTGCTCAATCGCCCGTTTCAACACACCTAGCTTGGCCATTTGTGGTGTTTGTGCCTGCCATAGCATTGAGCGATCCACTGTTTCCTCAATATCAAAATTGGTTACTACACGCTTAAGTGTATCTCTTACTGGAATCGCCAGAATCGCAGCCTGATCATTTGTAATCGCCGTATTGACTAACTGTTGCAGACAATCCAGACCGACACAGGGACGCGCCGCGTCATGTACCAGCACCCACTCATCTTCAGAAGCGATTTGAGATAAATACGTGAGTGCATTTAACACGGAATTCACCCGCTCGGCACCGCCCAGACAGAAATGGGCTTTCTCTTGACTGGAAAATGGCAGCATTTTTGCGACGTTGTCCTGTTCACCAATCGCCAGGACATAACCCGCCAAAGGCAGTTGATTCAGACGAGCCACCGTATGTTCAAGAACAGTTCGCTCTTGAATCATCTGATATTGTTTCAGTTCTGTTTTGGAGAAACGGCTACCGGAACCTGCAGCTGGAAGAATGACCCAAAGTTTAGTGTGTGGTTGGTGCTTCAGCTGACTCATTGGTTCGCAGGTCTACTTTAGAATTAGGATTAAGATAGATCGGTTTATATTGAGTACTGATCGTGCTCATTTGAATAAAGGTTTCGCGTGGCTTAATCAGGCCAAGATCTAAACGCGCATGTTCTTCGATGGCTTCAATACCATTCTTCAAATCATAAACTTCTGCTGCCAGAACGCGATTACGCTCTTTTAGCTCATCATTCAATTCCATTTGTTGTTGGATTTTCTGGGTCAGTTGCTGATGATCATGATAACCACCTTCACCAAACCAGTATAAATATTGAAACCCTGCGATCAAAATGATCGCAAGGCCCAACAGTACTTTACTCGCAGTCGAGTCGAATACATTTAACATTGACATAAGTCGCTTAGTTCAAACCTTTGAACTCAGCTTTACCGCGATATGCAGCATTAGTCAATTCTTCAATACGAAGTAATTGATTATATTTCGCTACACGGTCAGAACGGCAAAGTGAACCAGTCTTGATTTGACC
>DFCG01000008.1:0-8001 GCA_002367455.1 Acinetobacter sp. UBA3060
GATTGATGTACGGGATTTTGGCTCTGGCGTAGCCGTACATGATCAAGCTCTATTGTTCAAACCCTTTTTTAGCACATCGATTAGTGGTACCGGATTAGGATTGTATTTATCACATAGTTTTTGCGAAGCAAATCAGGCACAATTAAACTATATACAACAAGAACAGGGCGCATGCTTTCGCATCAGCTGTCAACGTATTACGCTTTAAAGGGGTCAAGGAAGATGAATGGGGAACAACAACCACTGGTGCTTTTGGTGGATGATGAGGAAGATTTGTGTACCCTCATGCAAATGTCATTGCTGCGCATGGGAATTCGTACGCACATTGCCCACCGTTTGGAAGATGCTAAAAAATGCCTTGCCAATCATCAATATGATGCCTGTCTGACTGACCTAAACCTGCCCGATGGCAATGGTTTGGAGTTACTGGACTGGATTGGCAGCCTCTATCCGGCACTTCCGGTCGCAGTTCTGACCGCCTATGGCAACATGGAAATCGCCATTGCTGCGCTCAAAGCCGGGGCCTTTGATTTTGTCAGCAAACCGATCAATCAGAAACATCTGGAACAACTCTTACAAAAAGCCCTGAATAAACCGGTGGATTATTCGCATAATAATCCAAATGAAGCGCTTGAACATAAAATGCTGATTGGACAATCCCTGCCGATCCAGCAATTACGCATTACCTTACAAAAAATTGCCCGATCCCAAGCACCGGTTTTTATCACTGGTGAATCGGGAACAGGTAAAGAAGTCGTGGCCAATCTGGTCCATCGCCTGAGTAACCGCAATGAAGGTCCTTTTATTGCGATTAACTGTGGCGCCATTCCGACTGAGTTGATGGAAAGCGAACTGTTTGGGCATAAGAAAGGCAGCTTTACCGGCGCTGCTCAGGACAAACAGGGACTGATTCAATCTGCCCATGGTGGCAGTCTGTTTCTGGATGAAATTGCAGAATTACCGCTTTCTATGCAGGTCAAATTGTTACGTGCCGTACAGGAAAAACGTATTCGTCCACTCGGTTCGGATACCGAAATTGATGTGGATTTCCGTGTGATCAGTGCCACGCATCAGGATCTGGAAGCCTTGGTGCAACAAGGCAAATTCCGTCAGGATTTATATTTCCGTATTCATGTAATGGATCTGACTTTACCGCCATTACGTGAACGNNTTCTTATTGGGACAATATTATCCAGGTAATGTGCGTGAATTGCGTAATATTATGGAACGCGCGATTACTTTAAGTGATGAAGAGCGGATTGATCTTCAGCATTTGCAGAGTGCACCGCTGCGTCAGGCGCTAAACAGCCCTCAGGAGATGAATACGCTCACCAGCGAGATCATTGCGACCGAAACCCTGATTGCACCTAAAAAGCTGCCTGAAGAGGGTTTAGAGCTGTTTTTGGAAAAGGTCGAGAAAGAAATTTTACTCAATGCGCTGAATCTGACCCACTGGAACCGGACACTGGCCGCCAAAAAACTCGGCATGTCNNCTCTCCTCACGCATTTCCTGCTTAAACGGATAGTTGAAATGCGGCTGTATGCCCCGCCCTTCAATCATCTGGCCATTTGGGCTAAAGTATTGCGATACCGTCATCTGTAAAGCCGAACCATTGCTTAAAGGAAAAAGTTTCTGTACTACGCCTTTGCCATAGCTCTTTTCTCCGACCACCCAGGCACGGTTATGTTCTTTCAGGGCTGCAGTAAACACTTCTGCTGCAGAAGCAGAGCGGTTGTTAATCAGCACCCCAACTTTCAGATTCTGGAACTCAAAACTCGGCAAGGCCTGAAATTGCTGATTACCTTCAGCGCGGCTTTTGGTCGATACAATCACGCCCTGATTCAAAAATAAATCGGCAGATTCAACTGCGGCCGAGAGTAAGCCACCGGGATTATTGCGTAAATCAAATAGCACGGCTTTTAGGCGCTTGTCGGCATAACTTTCGATTAGACGTTTGATTTCATTGGCAGTATCTTGCTGAAAAACCTTGACCTGCAATACCAGTACCTGATTATTGTGCAGGCTCGATTTAATTTCAGTATCCAGTTTGGTATTGCGGACCAGACGAACGGCCGGACTTTGCGGGGAGAGCTGAATCATGAGCGTAGAGCCAACGGCTCCGCTCAATAACTGCCGGACTTGTTCCTGATTCAGGCTACTTAATACCTGATCGTCAATTTTATAAACAGTGACGCCATTACGCAGTCCCTGCTTGGCAGAGTCGGCATCGGCATTCAAGCCCTGAACCACCCATTGCTTCATCCGCGGGTCAAATTGCAGATCAAAATCAATGCTGGCCAGATCACCTTCGGTATATTCACGCAGCTGCTTATAATCTTCAGGCGACAAATAGCGGGAATAGCGGTCTAAACCACTGACCAGCCCCTGAATGGCCTGTTGAAACAAGGCATCGTCATTTTTATCTTGAATATAATTGTCTTTTACGATGCCATAAATTTGTACGAATTCCTGAATGGATGCCACAGGAATTTCAGAATAGACCTGCCCATCCATTTCCATATCATCGAATGCGGGCTCATTTGGACCCGCACCCCAGGCTGAATGACTCAAACACATCAGTAAGCATGGTATTACAACAGACTTCCAGCGTGTTCTTGCCATTCTTTGACCTTTTTAGAATTTTATCGAAAATTATGCATCAAGCTGAATCAGGTTACGACCTTGCATTTCAGCAGGTACCGGAACTTGCATCAGACTTAATAAAGTCGGTGCTACATCTGCCAATACACCGCCTTCTGCGATCGTGGCCTGAGTTGGGCCGACATAAATAAACGGAACCAATTCAGTCGTATGCTGAGTATGTACCTGACCACTGTGATAGTCCTGCATCTGCTCTACGTTACCATGATCGGCAGTCACAATCATATGACCTTTTTGCGCCATTACCGCTTCATAAACCCGGCCCAAACAGGTATCAACCGCTTCTACTGCTTTCACCGCAGCATCGAATACGCCAGTATGACCAACCATATCCCCATTGGCAAAGTTCACGACCAGCAGGTCAAATTCACCTGAATTGATCGCAGCCACCAGCTCATCAGTCACTTCATAAGCACTCATTTCCGGTTTGAGGTCATAAGTGGCTACGTTTGGCGATGGAATCAGGATACGTTTTTCACCCGGGTATTCATCTTCACGGCCGCCGCTGAAGAAGAAAGTCACATGCGCATACTTTTCTGTTTCCGCAATACGCAATTGGGTTTTACCCAGGTTAGATAGGTATTCGCCAATCGAGTTTTTTAACGCTTCTGGCATATAGGCCACAGGCGCATCAATGGTTGCCTGATAGCGAGTCAACATGACAAATTTCGCCAGGTTTGGAACCACTTTACGTTCAAAACCGGCAAAATCTTTTTCCACAAATGCGCGAGTCAATTCACGGGCACGGTCAGCACGGAAGTTCATGAATACGACGCTGTCGCCATCCTGAATTTTCGCCAGCTCACCAATACGCGTAGCTTTGACAAACTCATCCGACTCATCAGCTGCATAAGCCTGTTCCAGGCCTTCTACGGCTGTTGCTGCGGTACGAACCGCTTCACCTTCAGCCAGCAAGCGATAGGCCTTTTCAACACGATCCCAACGGTTGTCACGATCCATGGCAAAATAACGGCCAATCATGGTCGCAATACGACCTTGACCTGGATATTGCGCAAATAAGGCATCAAGTTTTTCTAAAGAAGGTTGTGCGCTTTTAGGCGGCGTATCACGACCATCTAAGAATGCATGTAAATAGACTTGCGCACCGCGTTTTAGCGCTAGCTCTGCCATCGCCACAATATGATCTTCATGGGAGTGCACACCACCTTCAGACAAAAGGCCAAGCAAATGTACTGCCCCACCTGCAGCTTTGGCTTTCTCAACTGCATCGACTAGAACTTCATGTTCAAAGAAGTCGCCCGTACGAATGTCTTTGGTAATCCGGGTAAAGTCCTGATACAGCACACGACCTGCGCCGAGGTTCATATGTCCGACTTCCGAGTTACCCATCTGGCCATCTGGCAGGCCGACATCTTCACCTGAACCCGAGATCAAACCATGCGGATGCTTGTCCTGTATCGCAGTTAAATTTGGTCGTTTAGCTGCTAAAAACGCATTGTCTTCGACCGCTTCGCGATGACCCACACCATCCATAATCACCAAAATGTGAGGGATTTTGCCAGCAGTTGCATCCGTCATAATGAAATACTCTGTTCGTCTACGAATTAATCGCTCTATTTTAGCGAAGTTTATAAAAAGAGGCCATGACCCGTATATGGTTTAAGCCTCTCATGATGATTGATTTGTTCTATTTTCCTGTACCTTAGCGTGCCCGATGCAGCAAGTATCCGCCGATGCCGAACATGATCAGAATCGGAATAAACACGAACCAGGCCGGAGACGGTGCATAGATCAAGCTGGCATAGCCGAGGAAATCCTGCAGATAGAAGAAACCCAGTCCGGCAAATAAAGCTATCACCAGACGAAAACCCATGGATTGCTGACGTAATGGCCCGAAGATAAATGAACAGGCGATCACTACTAGTGCAATCAGGGCAAAAGGCGAGCCGAGTTTTTGCCAGAAGGCCAGCTGATAGGTTTTAGGCACCTGGCTGTATTCATGCATATAGCTCATGAAACTGACCAGTTGACTCGGCGATAAATCTTCAGGATCAATCGTCACCATATGCACATATTTAGGCTGTAATGCTAGCGCTAAAGGTTGCTGTTGCTGCTTAACCAGTGTGGCATTACCATTTTGGAGAATATCGAACTGCTCTGTGTTGTCCAGCGTCCAGGAACCATCTTTAACAAATTGGCCCTGATCTGCCTGCAAGGTACCGCGCAAACGATAGTTCTGGTCAAAGTCCAGCATCTGCACATTTTTCAACTGACCTTGCGAGTTAGCATAATCGATATAAATAAAGCGCTGCCCTTCCCGAGTCCAGTAACCACGAACTTCACCGAGCTGAGCGGCTTTACTGGCACTTTTTACGCTTTTGGCCTGTTCATTGGTATAAGGAATGACCCACTCGCTCAGGGCAAATGACAACACCACCAACAACAGTGCTGAACGGATCACCCACCCGACAATACGCCATAAGCTCACGCCGACCGAACGCATCACAATCAGCTCACTATTCGAGGCTAATGTACCAAGACCTAAAACTGCACCAATCAGTGCAGAAATCGGCAGGATTTCATATAAATAATTTGGTGCGCCCCAAAGCACATATTTCAAGGCATCCCAGGCACCATAACCATCTTTGAGCGAACCAAGCTCACCCAGATAAGTAAATAATACCTGTAAACCCGCCAATACCGCGGTTGCACCCAGCATCGCCAGCGCAGTGGTTTGGGTCACATGTTTTGCAACTATACGACGTGCCAACATTGTTAAGACCTCACTCGCTGAATCTGTTTCTTGATTTTCGGGCCTAATTTCTGTTTACGCGAGAACAAGGCACCCGCAATTGCATAGGCAATCAGAATCAATGGATAGGCCCAAATGCCCATTTCTTCTTTACTGATCCGGGTCTTCACTGCCATCAGGGCCACAATAAGGCTGGCAAAAATCATGAGGGCAGGAAATAACTTGAGATATCGACCCTGTCGTGGACTCACTTCAGACAAGGCCACAGCCAGAATCAGGGCAATCAGAATCGCAAAAGGAACAAACACCCGCCAGCCCAACTCACTGGCCACCACAGGATCCTGACGGTTCTGCCACAATTGCGAGGTCGGTAAGGCCTCAACTTCAGTACTGGCAAATTGCGCTTCTTCATCGCTTTCTAAGCGCAGACGATAGCTTTCAAATTCAGCTTGAGTATATTGCGGTGTACCCGGATAGATCTCATAACGGCGTCCATTAACCAGATCGACCACATTGGCAGCATCATTCGGTACTTCAATTCGGGTGGCTTCCTGCGCCAGAATCATCACATCCGGTTTGCCTTCTTTTTCCGCACGCTGATAAAAGAAAATATCTTTTAAATTTTTACGGTCTTCTGACAGGTCACCGGCATAAATGGTATAGGGCCCAGAGGAGATAAATTCTTTCGGTCGCACCAGGTCAAAGCCGGTACGTACCGCCTGACTGGTGGTCAGGGCTTCAAACTGGCGAATGCCCCACGGCGCAGCCCACAGCATCAATCCGGCCTGAGCAATCAAAAACACCAGGGTCATCGGCACCAGTAGACGCGCCAATTGATGCCGACTGACGCCACTGCCATTCATCACGGCCATTTCATGGTCGACATATAAACGGCCAAACACCAGCATCAGTCCAATAAAGAAACCGAGCGGAAGAATCAGGGTCAAGAATTCAGGCAAACGGTAGCCAATAATGCTAAATAAAATGCCTGCATCCAGACGGCCTTGCGCCGCGACACCAAAATACTTGATCAGTCGACCGCCCATCATGATCAAGGTCAATAAGGCAATCACCACCAAGGATGTCGAGACAACTTGCTTGACCAGATAACGCCGAATAATCAAATTAATTCTTCCAAAATAAGGTCCATAAAACGAGTGCTAGTTTACCCGAATAGCAAAAATATAAAACCTAGGCCGCCCTGCCCATTGAAAATCTATTCGGATAAATGTTTCAATGACTGAATGATTTACCCATCTAGACAGGCGTGAAAACAGAATATGAAACTTACAATTAATACGTCATTCCCAGAGAATGGATCAAGTCAATCTTTGTTGATTTTAGTTGACTCAGAACAACTTCAGAATACAACCGCAACCTATCAAATCAATAATTTAGACACATTAATTGAAGCCTCTCAATTCAAGGCAGCGTTGGCGGAAAGCCTGAGCCTGATTGGTCAGGTGAGCCAGTCCAGCCATGCAGCACTAATTGGTTTAGGCAAGGTCGCTGAACTGCAACCGGCAAAACTTGCAAAAATCGCGCAAACTATTATTCAAGTCACTCAAAAAAAATTCAAACAGATTTCTGTAGATCTGACACAACTTCCACAAGAATTCCATTATCTGTTTGCGCTCTTCCTGACTCAGGCCAGCTATGGTTATGATGAATATAAATCCAAGAAGAATGAATTTGTGCTCGAGCAGATCGACCTGATTGCCACCCATAGCGTCTTAACTACCGAGCAGTTGCAACTGGTACAAGCGGTGCAAAGCGGACAAAACCTGGCACGTGATCTAGGTAACCGCCCAGGCAATATCTGTTTCCCTGAATATCTTGCAGAACAGGCAGTGGCTTTGGCGGCCGAATATCCGGAGCTGCTTAAAGTCACTGTGCTAGATGAACAGCAGATGGCAGATTTAGGCATGGGTGCCTTCCTTGCGGTAAGTAAAGGTTCAGAGCGTCCTGGTCGGATTATCAGCATGGAATATCAGTCAGAGCGTAGCGAAGCACCGGTAGTCTTGGTGGGTAAAGGCATTACGTTTGATACCGGCGGTATTTCCCTTAAACCAGGCGCAGGCATGGACGAAATGAAATATGACATGTGCGGCGCAGCCTCTGTACTCGGTACAATGCGTGCATTGTGCGAAGCCCGTTTACCTCTACATGTGGTGGGAACCATCGCTGCAGCAGAAAACATGCCTTCAGGCAAAGCCACCCGTCCTGGCGATATCGTAACGACCATGAGCGGTCAGACGGTTGAAATCCTGAATACCGATGCCGAAGGTCGTCTGGTGCTGTGTGATACCTTGACCTATGTAAAACGTTTTAACCCTGCTTTGGTGATTGATATCGCAACCTTAACTGGTGCCTGTGTGGTCGCTTTAGGTTCGGTGCTAACTGGTCTGTTCACACCAGATGATAAACTGGCAGCAGAACTAGAAGCTGCCGGCCAGCATTCATTTGACCGGGTATGGCGTATGCCAGTACTGGATGACTATCAGGAACAGCTCGATTCGCCATTTGCGGACATTGGCAATATCGGTGGTCCAAAAGCCGGTTCTGTGACTGCAGCCTGCTTCCTGCAACGTTTTACCCGTGAATATCGCTGGGCACATCTCGATGT
>DFCG01000044.1:0-5337 GCA_002367455.1 Acinetobacter sp. UBA3060
TTCTATCTGCGGCAAACGCTGCGCCTGGGAAAGATGTTCACACACTTCTTTCAGCTGATTGGCTGCAAAGACTTTAAAGTCTGGGAGCTGACAGGCTTCCTGTGCATTTGGGCCAGGCAAAATCAGTTGATGCTGGTCACTTTGACAGACAATGGCAATACTTAAGGTGCCGCTGACAGGACGTAATTGACCATCGAGGGCCAATTCTCCAATAAATTCAAGATGCTCTGTGCAATTTTCAGGCAGCTGCCCAGAGGCCACTAAAATACCTAAAGCAATCGGTAAGTCCAGACGTGAGCCATCTTTTGGCAGATCTGCAGGGGCCAGATTAATGGTCAGACGTTTGGTTGGAAATTGAAAGCCGCTATTCAAAATGGCAGAACGGACCCGGTCTTTACTTTCACGTACCGCCGCTTCGGGAAGCCCCACTATAGTGAGCGAAGGCATACCCGAACTGACATGAACTTCGACTTCAATTAAAGGCGCATGCAGGCCCAGCAAGCCTCGCGTATAAATTTTGGCAAAAGACATTATTATTGTTCCAATTTGGTGCGTTATTTTTATAGTTCTGGTGTCTTTTATGCACTGTAGTTGTGCTTATTTTTTGTTCGAAATTCTCTCTTCTAATGCTTCCACCTGTTTGAGCAAATCATTCAGGCGATGATTGGCATTATTTAGGGCAGTACGCTGACGTTCTATTTCTTCTTTAGACACCAAATCCATTTTCACCACAGCTTCATTTAATAGGGCACGGATATTATGTTCTAAATCTTTCTTAGGTTGTTCGACTTGCTGCAAAATTGCTTGTAATAAAGTTTCAATCATTGTCTGATCCATCGCCGTAGAAAGGAGCGCACAGTTTAGCATTGCTAAAATGCAGACTATAGTATTTCAGACAAAATATAGACTTATTCGATTAAAGATATTGTAAAAATCCACATAAAAAATGTCTATTTTTTGAAGATTCAAAGCCTTTATCCGTATAAAATAAGGTATAAATAAACCACATGCCAGGCTTTCTAATTTCCCCCGACCTTAGGAATCTTGGCATGAAATTTGAACGTAAAACCTTACTGGTGAAATAAGCCGAAGGAAAACAAACATGAAGCTCGTAACTGCAATTGTAAAACCTTTTAAATTAGACGATGTTCGCGAAGCATTGTCTGAAATTGGTGTTCAAGGCATCACTGTAACTGAAGTGAAAGGCTTTGGTCGTCAAAAAGGCCATACTGAACTCTATCGTGGTGCTGAATACGTTGTAGATTTCTTGCCGAAAGTCAAAATTGAAATCGCGATTAGCGATGAAATGGTAGACGCGGTGATTGAATCTATTACTCGTGTGGCGAGCACTGGAAAAATCGGTGACGGAAAAATTTTCGTGACTAACTTGGAACAAGTCATCCGTATTCGTACAGGTGAAACAGGTGCAGACGCTGTCTAACTTGGCACGAAGTTTGCTGAGTACCTAATAACTCACAAAAACTTGGTTGGGGGATACGAATGAAAAAAATGCTACTCGCGTTCGGCATGGCCGGCGCTCTTTTTGGTGGTTCTGTTGCATGGGCTGAAGAAGCTGCAACAGCAACAGCACCGACAGAAGAAATTGTGCTTGTTGAAGAAGCAGGCGATACAACAAATACAACAACAGACACGATAGCAGCAATTGCTGAAGCAGCGCCAGTTGAAGCTGCAGCGCCTGCAGAAGAAGAACCAACGCTAGATACCGGCGATACCGCCTGGGTTTTAACCTCTACCGCTCTAGTTTTACTCATGACCATTCCTGGCTTGGCGCTATTTTATGGCGGTATGGTCCGCAAGAAAAACGTTCTGGCGACGATGGCACATAGCTTTATTGCTGCGGCGGTGGTCAGTATTGCTTGGGTGATTATTGGTTATACCCTAGCTTTCGGTGAAGGCAATGCCTTTATAGGTGGCCTGGATAAATTCATGCTGGCCGGTATTACCACAGAGGCGCTTTCAGGCACGATTCCTGAAATCCTGTTTGTGATTTTCCAAATGACTTTTGCCATCATTACGGTTGCCATCATCAGCGGTTCGATTGCAGAGCGTATGAAATTTGGTGCTTTCGTTGCTTTTATCGCACTTTGGGTGGTGATTGTTTATGCACCAATTACCCACTGGGTATGGGGTGGTGGCTGGTTAGGTAACGACGGCGCGCTTGATTTTGCCGGTGGTACGGTTGTACATATCAACTCGGGTGTTGCCGGTCTGGTAGCNNTTGATCGTGACTCAAGTCGCAGCAGCGGCAGCAGCCATCTCCTGGTTAATCACTGAAAAACTGGCACGTGGTAAAGCTTCTGTACTGGGCGGCGTATCGGGTGCAGTTGCTGGTCTGGTGGTCATTACTCCAGCTGCAGGTTTTGTGACTGTAGGCGGTGCATTGGCGATGGGTCTGATCGGTGGTGTGGTGTGTTTCTGGGGGATTACTGCACTGAAACGTGCATTGAAAGCCGATGACTCTTTAGATGCTTTTGGTTTGCATGGTGTAGGTGGTATTGTCGGCGCGATTTTAACCGCGTTCTTTGCCAGCGAATTCATCATGGGGGACAATGCTCCTGCAAATGTCATGCATCAGCTTTGGGTGCAAGTGGAAGGTGTACTGGCGACAATTGCTTACTCTGCGATCATGACCTTCATTATCCTGAAAGTCATCGACTTGATCATTGGAATCCGTGTAGCATCTGATGATGAGCGTATGGGTCTGGATTTAAGCCAACATGGCGAACGTGTCGAATAATAATAAATCCACCATAATCAATATATAGTGTAAAACAGCCCGAATGGGCTGTTTTTTTTCTATATGTTGCGTAAAACTCTACAAAGTTTGTAATTTTTGCTACACTCGGAATCCATCTGGATTTGTTCAATTAAACCGCTATGCATTGCCCATTTTGCAATACTGCAGACAGTAAAGTGATTGATTCACGCCTGGCAGCTGAAGGCTGTCAGATTCGTCGTCGCCGTGAATGTGTCAGTTGTAATGAACGCTTCACTACCTTTGAAAGCTATGAAGTGGTGATGCCGCGCGTCATCAAGTCGGATGGCAAAAATGAACCTTTCGATGAAGCCAAATTACGCCGTTCCCTGATGCATGCCTTGCAAAAACGCCCGGTGACCCAGGAGCAGATTGAAACAGTGCTGAGCGATATTCAGCTACAGATTCGCCGTCTGGGTGAGCGTGATGTGAAATCACGTACCATCGGTGAAATCGTGATGCAGTCTTTATTTGCTCTGGATCATGTTGCCTATGTGCGTTTTGCTTCGGTCTATCAGGATTTTCAGGATGTCGAAGCTTTTCGTCATCAGATTGAACAGATGCAACAACGAGAATTACAAGAATAAGCATGGCTGAACTGAATCAAGATCAAATCTGGATGCGCCGGGCCATTGAATTGGCACGTCAGGGGCAATATTCCACCAAACCGAATCCGAATGTCGGCTGTGTCATTGTTAAAGATGGCATCGTGATTGGTGAAGGCTTTCATCCCCAAGCCGGCCAGCCACATGCTGAAGTCTTTGCGCTGCGTCAGGCCGGTGAACAGGCACGTGGTGCAACCGCTTATGTGACTTTAGAACCTTGTGCGCATTATGGCCGGACACCGCCTTGTGCCAAAGGTCTGGTGGAAGCAGGTGTGGCTAAAGTTGTCGTGGCCTGTCCTGATCCCAATCCGCTAGTGGCCGGAAAGGGCGTACAGATCCTGAAAGATGCGGGCATTGAGGTAGACGTTGGCATCTGTGAAGATGAAGCGCATGAGCTGAATCAAGGTTTCCTGAAAGCCATGGCGACTGGCATGCCTTATGTGCGTTTAAAAATTGCCTCAAGCCTGGATGGCCGTACCGCAATGGCATCGGGTGAATCGAAATGGATTACCGGTGTGGAAGCGCGTCAGGATGTACAGCATTGGCGTGCGATTTCAGGCGCAGTGATCACCGGGATTGATACGGTTCTTGCGGATGACTGTGAACTGAATGTGCGTCAACTGGATGGCGTTGAAGAGATCAAGACCGTGGTGCAACCGAAACGGATTATTCTGGACCGTCAGGGACGTCTGCCACTGAGTGCAAAGATTTTAGCGCAACCTGAAACAGTGATGGTCATGGGGCCATTTCGTCAGGAGCTTGCAGACCTAGGTGTGCTACACTTGCCGGTACAACCTTTATCAGAATTATTAAAGCAACTGGTTCAACAGCATCAGATTTATGATGTGTTAGTGGAAGCAGGGGCGACCTTATCTACGGCATTTTTACAACAAAAATTGGTTGATGAACTGATCAGTTACGTTGCACCGACCCTATTGGGTCAGTCCGCGCGTACCATGTTTAATGCAGAATTTAGCCATATGGCCGAACAACTCCGATTTAAGCTGCGCGATGTAACTCGCTTAGGTGATGACGTGCGCTTCAGGCTAATTCCTTTTCAAGAGACACTATGAGTTCAGAGTCTACGGTTTATCATAAACGTCGCCATGCGGCACGTACCACCGATGAATATCTTTTCCATCAGCTGGTTCCTTATCTGGGCAACAAACGCCGTTTACTGCATTTAATTCTGGAAGCGTTGGAAAGTACGGGAACCCTGAACCGTGCTGATGGTCGTGCTCCGATTTTTGCTGACTTTTTTGCAGGTTCAGGTGTGGTCTCGCGTTTGGCTCGTCAGAATGGCTATCGCGTCATTGCCAATGACTGGGAGCCGTATAGCCATGCGCTGAATCATGCGGTACTGGCCTGTACTGAAGCACCGGCATTTAAAGAACTCGGTGGCTATCAGAAAGCGATTGATTATCTGAACCGTCTGCCGGAAGTTAAAGGCTGGGTAACGCATAACCTGTGTCCGCGTAATGATGAAATTTATGATCCAGCCCGTGACCGTTTGTTCTTTAAACGTCGTAACGGTATGCGTATTGATGCCATCCGTCAGCAGATTGCAGCCTGGCAGGCACAAGGTGCAATTGATGATGTAGAAATGTCTGCATTGCTGGCGCCTTTGCTGTATTCCGCCAGTTTTGTCAGCAATACTTCTGGTGTTTTCAAAAGCTTCCACCATGGTTGGGGCGGGAAAACCCAAACTGCACTGGAACGGATTGAATCTTTATTATGGTTAACGCCAAGCCGTTTTTGCGAGTCGGATCAGAAAAAGGGAATGGCTGCAGAAATGTGGTGTGTCGATGCCCAGCATCTGGCCAACCAGATGAGCGGCTTTGAAGTGGATGTGGCTTATCTAGATCCGCCGTATAATCAGCATGCTTATAGCAGTAATTATCATGTGCTGAATGCGCTGACCTTATGGGATCAGGCCGATTTACCGACTCCGGATAC
>DFCG01000044.1:5455-7827 GCA_002367455.1 Acinetobacter sp. UBA3060
GATGTACATCTGGGTGATTCTATTGCGACCAATGGTATCTGCCTGACCGTGATCGACTGGGGCGAGAACTGGTATGCGGCTGATGTTTCCCGTGAAAGTCTGAACCGGACCACGCTCGGCACCTGGAAAGCCGGTCAGCCTGTCAATGTTGAAAAAGCCATGTTGCCGACTACGCGTTTTGGCGGTCATATTGTGTCAGGTCATGTGGATGCAGTCGGCGAAATCACGCTGGTTCGTGAAGATGCACGTTCGATTTATTATGAAGTCACTGCACCTGCTGAAATTGCCAAATACCTGGCAGAAAAAGGCTCGGTTACAGTTGATGGTATTAGCCTGACGATTAATCATTTACGTGGCAGTGTGATCAGTCTGAACCTGATTCCGCATACTGCTGAACGGACCAATATTGGTACCTGGAAAGTCGGTAGCAAGGTCAATCTGGAAGTGGATGTATTGGCACGTTATATCGAGCGCTTATTGCTCGGTGATAAAGCCGCCGAAGCCACTGAACAATCGAAAATCAGCATGGATTTTCTGGCCGAAAATGGTTTCTTAAAATAAGAGAAATGTTGATTTACTGAACAGTCTGATTGAAAAATTAGACTGTTTTTTTATTTTTCGGGATAATCAGCAGTTCAACTTGCAAATATTGCCTGGGTGGACGGGTCGAATGCTCGATTTTTTACTTAACTTGGAACAGTCATTGCCGCTATTGCTCGATCAATACGGGGTATGGATTTATGCAATCCTGTTTCTGGTGATTTTTGCAGAAACCGGTTCAGTGTTTTTCTTTTTTCTGCCCGGCGACAGTCTATTGCTGGCTGTGGGAGCTTTGTGCGCCAGCAGCGATCTGGTGACCCTGCATTCGATGGGGCTGTTGTTATTCACTGCCTCGGTGTTGGGCTATAGCGTGAATTATTACACCGGAAAAGTTCTCGGTTTAAAATATTTCAATCAACATTCACGTTATTTCAAGCCGGAATATATGGTGAAAACCAATCACTATTTTATGAAACATGGCGGTAAAACCATTTTAATTGCACGTTTTATTCCCTTTGTCCGCTCATTTGGCCCTTTTGCCGCCGGCTCAGCGCATATGAGCTTTGCCACATTCAGCTTTTATAATATTGCGGGTGGCATCCTCTGGATTGGCACTTTATTAAGCATTGGCTATCTGCTTGGAAACGCTGCCTTTATGCTGGCAGATTTTTTCTAAGACGCAACATAGAAGACAAAAAAGCCCGAATTTTCGGGCTTTTTTAATCTGAAAGGATCATTTAAATATTGCGTGGCTGGTCAGAAAATTCTGAATTTTTCAGCATATACTCGATTTCTTCTTTGGCCGCCGCACGCATTTTTTCACGAAGTGCATTCACGGTCTGTTCAATCACGGTTTCTGCCTCAAGTTCCAGACGTAAACGCACACTTTCTAATTCGGATAAAATGGACTGGTCCTCAATCTGGATGCGACCTTTGGCAAAATCAAAAGTCGTTTCAGGATTTTTTGCATAACGTGCGACATAGTGCTGCACTTCAGCCTCTAGATGCGTATTTATTTCAGCAAGCACCTGACTCTGTTCGCTAAATTTACGCTGTTCCTCATGACGTAGCTGTTCTTGATAGGCCTGTTCTTCAGCACGTTTCTCGGCCAAGGCTTTTTCAAGCGCGAGCTGTTTGCGAATACGGGCTTCTTCAATTAATTCGGCCTTGCGCTGTGCATAGGCAGCTTCAATCTTGCGTTCAGATTCTTGCTGTAAGCGCTGGTCGCGACTCTGCCATTCTTCCAAAGACGTTTCTGGCTTTAAAATATCGCAGATCCGAGAGAGGTCATCGATAAAGGTCTGACGTACAGCTTCCGGCACATTTAACCAGCGCTGTTTAAAATCGGGACCTACATTTAATGCCACGTGCCTCTCCTTGTGGATGATATCGGTTAAAGCTTATGGGTGTCCGGCTCAATACCTAAACGACGATATTGCTTGAATTTTTCACGTCCCAGCTGTTTAGCCGTTTCATGGTTTTCAATGATCTCAATAATGTGACTAAATTTTGCGTAAGGTTCAAGTGCTTCCGGATTAAAATTGAAAATAATCCAGTCGGACTGTTCCGGCAGTGTTGCCGAAATACAGACTGTTGACTCAGGCTGGTCAATACCATGTGGAATAAAGCTGCTGGGGTCAAAACTCCACAAACGTTCATCTAGCTGCTGTTGCAATGCTGCATCGGCACATAATAACCAGATCCGCGCCGGCTGACGCAGAATCTTACGGCATAAACGACAAGTGCTGTCCACTTGTCGTTCAGGGCTTTTTTCAAATAAATAAAAGCTGACTTTAGCCATTGCTTTGAACGCGATTCGCCAGGAATTGCAT
>DFCG01000190.1:0-157 GCA_002367455.1 Acinetobacter sp. UBA3060
TTTTTTGTTTTTAAGCCGGATGAAAAAGGCCATTTGATGCCATGCTTCAACCATGCGTTTATAAAATATTACTCGATTCTATAGACACTGCATGGCATAGTGCGGCTTAAGATCAATATTAAAAATGCATGAAAAGATGAGCTTAAATACGCAAATT
>DFCG01000190.1:180-3770 GCA_002367455.1 Acinetobacter sp. UBA3060
ATTTTTATTGGCTTGTTAAAAATGCTGTTAGTGCCGCTGATTTTTAGCTCGATCGTGGTCGGCGTATCCAATCTGCAGGCGGGTGGGCAGCTAAGCCGCACCTGGAAAATCACCCTGATGTGCTGTGTGACCACCACCACCTTGGCACTTATTTTAGGTCTGGCGTGTGCGCATCTGTTTGATGTCGGTAAGGGTGTGGATGTGCTGATGTTCCAGGATGCCATGGCACAACATCAAACACCGGATACGCTGACGCCTTCTTCTTTCTTTACCAACTTTATTCAAAATACCTTGATCAATCCCTTTAAAGCATTTTCGGATGGCAATGTCTTGGCGGTGGTAGTCTTTGCGCTATTTGTTGGTGTGGCACTGGTTGCGGGAGGAGATAAATTTCGTACCGTGCGCAAGCTGAGTCACCAGTTTTTCGAAATCATGATGTTGATGATTGGCTGGGTAATGAAACTGGCACCACTCGGTATTTTTGCCTTATTGGCCAAATTAATTGCCACTGAAGATGTTTCGGTTCTTAGTCGTCTGGCTGAATTCGCTGCGGTAGTCACCGGTACGACGATTTTTCATGGCATCGTGGTCTTGCCTTTATTGCTATGGATTTTCGGCAAGATGGATCCGGTCACGTTCTTTAAAGGCACACGTGCTGCCTTGATTACTGCCTTTGCCACCAGTTCCAGTTCGGCCACCATGCCCCTGTCGATGAAATGCGCACAGGAAAATTTAGGGGTACGCCCACATACCGCAGGCTTTGTAATTCCACTTGGGACCCAGTTAAATATGGATGGTACGGCGCTGTATGAAGCAGCTGCAGCTCTGTTTATTGCCAATTTAATGGGGCTGGATCTGAGTCTGGGGCAGCAACTGGTGGTCTGCGCGACTGCGATGATTGCATCCTTAGGTGCACCGGGGATTCCGAGTGCCGGTATGGTGACTATGATTATGGTCTTGCAATCGGTCGGTTTGCCTGCCGAGGCAATTGCCATTCTGTTGCCGATCGACCGTTTACTGGATACCGTACGTACAGTGGTGAATGTTCAGGGAGATATGATGATCAGCGTGGTGGTGGACCGGCATACGCGTGAACCCGATCTTCAAGCTACAGATAGCTAAAACATTTAAAAAAATAAAAAAGCAGGTATTTGACCTGCTTTTTTATTTGTACGTTGAGTTTTAATAAATCAAGAATGATCACAGATCATTTAGGTGATATGGTCTTAATCCGCTGAACGCTTATTCTGATTTAGCTCATCTGCCGCTTTAAGCTCGGATTGATCCTGCTCAAGCAATTCCAGCGGTTCTTCAGCTTCATTTAAATCATGAGTCGATACTTCAGCATGCTCAGAATCAGCTTCACTAAGCTCGAGCTCTTCAAGCGGTTCATCAGATTCATTCAAATCATGCGCTGATGCTTCCGGAATGCTGTCCAGATCATATTCAGATGCTTGATCTAAGGTAAAGTTCAAACGGCCACCCATGACGCTGGCCAGTTCTTCTAAACCTTGTTTGTTCATGGAGGAAAACAGTTGAATCGAGAAATCCAGCTTCATCTTTTTCAATGCCGCTTTGACTTCCTGCAAGGCTTTGGATGCAGGACCACGGTTTAGTTTGTCAGATTTGGTCAATAACACATGCACGAACAACTGGCGGGAATAAGCCCATTCCAGCATCATTACATCAAAGTGTTGCAGGGGATGACGGATATCCATCAACAATACCAGGCCTTGCAAGCTTTGACGGTGAATCAGGTAATTTTCCAGTTCTTTTTGCCAGACCAGTTTCATTTTTTCAGGCACAGCCGCATAACCATAACCGGGTAAGTCGACCAGACGCTGATCCGGATTACCCAGGCTGAAAAAGTTGATCATCTGGGTACGGCCAGGTTTTTTCGATGCACGTGCCAACTGTTTCTGGTTGGTCAGGGCATTAATCGCACTAGACTTACCCGCATTCGAGCGGCCGGCAAAAGCAATTTCATAGCCTGTATCTTCTACACAAAGACTGAGTTTGGGTGCACTCATTAAAAATTCGGCTTTGCGTAGCCAGTTGAGTGCGCGCACAGAATATTCAGTAATGGCAGAATCAACTTTTTTCTCGTAGCTGATCTTTTGCTTAGGCGCATGGGCTGTCTTACTGTTTTTGGATTTTCCTCTGCTGTGGTGCATAACTCAACTTCAATAAATGATCTACAATGAAACATTATAAAGGAAGTCGCACAGGCAAGCGAACTTTGCCGCAAGAATAAGTCACAAGACCTGACCCGGAAGACTTTAAAGATTAATCAGGCCGATCGGAGAATTTGTACTGAAACGCGCATTTCGTGGCCTAATCACATCTTTAAGCACATATTGGTCCAGACTGCTATAAAACTGTTCCACCGCATCATCTAAAATACCTTTTAAACCACAGGTCGGACGTAATACGCAGGGTGGGCTATTGCATTCCACTACATTGCTGTCGCGTTGCAGGATCCGCACAATCTGTCCCAGCTGGAGGTTCAGGCTGGCCGGATTTAAACGTATGCCGCCACCTTTACCACGTGTGGTAATCAGCCACTCCTGTTTCGCCATAAAATGCACGATTTTCATGGCATGATTTTGTGAAACCTGTAATCGCTCGGCAAGTTCTGCAATGGTATAGGGGAGATCACGTGGCTGTGCGACATACATCAGAATCCGAAGCGCATAGTCAGTGAATTTATTGAGTTGCATAACGTCAACAGCTAGAAAATGAAAGAATTGAATGTTAAAAGCTCCACGAATGGAGCTTTTAATCAGAATCTGATGCTAGTCTAAACCGTTTTTGCAATTAAAGCTTGAGCGGGGCAGACACTTCAACTACATCACCAACTTTGTAGTGGTCGATCAGTGTCTGTGCAACCGAGAATGCGGTTGGATTTTCTTCCGCTTTCACAGTAATTTGATATTGCTCGTTTTGAGCCTGATCAAAGCTAAACTGTTGTGGTTGACGAATGTGCTGTTCAGGCACCTGTACACGTACTGAAATATGTTCACCGGCTTCAGCACTTGCAATCGCTGCACCATCTTTAGCTTTAAGTGTAAAGATTTTACCTGCGTCGGTATCATTGACTGCTGCTACTTCAAATTCGCGCCAGCCCGCCCAGCCACCATTTTCAGAAGCTAGGGTGGCATATTTAGATTTTTCCACACCAATCAAAATATCTGCCAGTTGCATATACGCTTCTTTCCAGGCTGCAATCAGGTCTGAGTCCATGGGTACATCTAAAACTTCGCTGATCGAGTGCAACAGATTCTCACCGACAATCGCATATTGATCCGGTTGAATATCCAGGCTGACATGTTTAGTGGTAATGCGTTCGATGGCTTTGGCCAAAACGCCCGGATTGGTAATGTTTTCGGCATAGGCAAGTACTGCGGCAGCCAAGGCACGTGGTTGACGGCCAGTACTTTGATGATCCATGTTGAAGGTGTTTTTCAACTCTGGATGGTTTTTCAGCATGCGGTTATAGAAATACGTGGTAAGTGCTACGCCGTTTTCACGTAAAACAGGAACAGTCGCTTGTACAAGTTCGATATGTTGTGGAGTCATGAGAGCCGTCT
>DFCG01000131.1:0-3173 GCA_002367455.1 Acinetobacter sp. UBA3060
TTTTTTATGAACCAATCAATTAGATTCGTTTAGGTTGCTGGCTAACCCAACTCATTAAACGGGTCGCATCATTGGTACGCGCCTGTGAGCTGTTTGCACCTAAAAGTACCACTGCCACAGGACGGTTATTCAGAGTAGTGTGCATCACCACACAGCGCCCTGCTTCATTAATAAAACCGGTTTTAGAAATATTGATATTCCATCCGCCATTACGTACCAAGGCATTGGTATTATTCGATTTCAATACACGATAACCCAAGTTAAAGTCATAGCTTGGCGTGGTCGAGAACTGACGAATCAGGCCGTATTGAGAGGCAGTATTCACCAAAATCCCTAAGTCACGAGCTGATGCCACGTTGCCCGGATGCAAACCTGTCGACTCCATGAAGTGGGTAGAATTCATACCCAGCTCTTTGGCTTTGGCATTCATTTTGGCAATAAATGCTGATCGACCACCCGGATANNAGACGTGCATCAGAAATCACCACCGCTGTCATCAGCTTAGTAATCGATGCAATCGGATAGGCAGTATTGGTATTTTTGCTAAACAGCACTTCACCGGTTTGTGCATCCATGACCAGTGCAGCCCGTGCATTGACAGAAGGTTGATTACTAAAATGATTCGTATCAATAATCTGTGGCGCAGTATAAGCAGGTTTGATTACTGCTGGCGCTGCTGTGCCGGCCTGACGCAAAGTGGTGGTCACTGTTGCAGACCCGGGTGGCGAAGGCTCATTGGCAGAGGCATTAAAATCATCGCTCATTAACTGGTTAACTTCTTCAGAAGACCAACTAATGCTGGAACCGCCCTCTGCCGTGCCAGAATTCATAATGATTTCAGCAAAACTTGTCGTGCTCATGCTGATTAACACGGACAGGCCGAGTAGATGCCTTAAAGACTTGTTTATTTTCTTCACTATTCCTTCACTCAACTAACAGAGGTAAGATTGATTTGCGTATTACCTCTAATATGCCTTACATTTAAACACAATGCCGAACATTTTTTGTTCTTGACACTGTGTGATAAGTTTCAGATTTAATCTTGCGAATAGGATTGCTAATTTTGTACTTTCATTGCAAGCTTATTTTGCTTTATGTAACAAAAAAATGATTTTTTTAACAGAGGGAGAGCGTAGGTGATCACAGTTTTAGTTGTGGACGACCATGAATTAGTTCGTACTGGAATTTGCAGAATGCTAGAAGACCATGCGGAGGTTCAGGTAATTGGACAAGCTGAATCTGGTGAAGAAGCGATCTCTCTAGTTCGTCAACATCATCCTGATATAGTTTTGTTAGATGTGAATATGCCGGGCATTGGTGGCGTAGAAACCACGCGCCGTCTACTTCAGAGTGCGCCGGAAACCAAAGTTTTGGCGGTTAGCGGTTTAGCAGAAGAGCCTTATCCGTCCCTGTTATTGAAAGCCGGTGCCAAAGGTTATATCACCAAAGGGGCCCCGATTTCGGAAATGGTCCGTGCGATTAACAAAGTCATGCAAGGCGGCAAATATTTCAGTGCAGACATTGCGGAACAGTTAGCAAGCTCTTACCTTTCTGATACACAACAATCGCCTTTTGATGCATTGTCAGAACGTGAAATGCAAGTCGCGATGATGGTCGTGAATTGTATCAGCGCCCAGGAAATTGCCGACAAGCTCTTTGTGAGTGTTAAAACCGTGAATACTTATCGTTACCGTATTTTTGAAAAACTGAATATCGATAGCGATGTTAAACTGACTCATCTGGCCATGCGCTATGGACTCATTAAACCTTAGCTTTTAACGATTTCCGATGCATATGGCACAACAAAAAAACTATGCTGAACTGAATCAATACCATCTCGGTATCTGGTACAGCGCTTATCGTCTGCTGATCAGCACCGGTTTGTTGCTGATTTTTATGCTGACCTACCCCGAACTCACCACCGATTATCAATACCCGCAGCTGTATTATTATGCACTGGGAATCGGGGTTGCGATCAATACCGTACAGCTGTTTGTGCTGAAATGGATCAGACGCCTGATCCAGCCGCAGCTGATTATGATTTTCTTTAGCGATGTCTGCGTTTTAAGTTTGCTGACTTTGGCGAGCGACGGTCCTAATCTGCAAATTGGGCTGCTGTTTGTGATTACTATCTTTTCTGCATCTTTATTATTAGATGCAAAAAAGGCCTTGGTCGTCACCCTCATTGCAGTCATTAGTGTTATTTATCAGCATTTTATCGGCAGTATTTTTGCGTTTTCTTCACTCAGCAATATCAGTAATAGCGCCCTGCTGGCCTTTTTGTTTTTTGTGGTTTATGGCACTGGACAAATTGCCGTGCGCCGTTTTCAGATTCTGGAAAATTTGAATTTTTCTCAATCGCTGGAACTGCATCGCTTACAGAATATTAACCGCTATATTCTGGAACAGATTGAAACCGGTTATCTGGTTCTGGATGAAAACTATCATGTGGTACTCAGTAATCCTGCCGCCTGTAATCTTCTTGGAATTGAGTCCAAATACGGCCATGAGAAATTTACTTTATCTCAATCACAGCCAGATTTATTTGAACTGATCCATTTTGAAACGCTAGAAAATGGTGAGCGCTTTCAGTTTGAATCCCAGCAAAGTCGCTATAATATTCATGTGCAGGTGCAAAAACTGATTGTGCCGCATCAGACTCTAATGCTACTGGTGTTACAGGATGCCAAAAAACTGAATCAGCAGGTGCAGCAACTTAAACTTGCTGCACTGGGTCAACTCTCAGCCAGTATTGCCCATGAAATTCGTAACCCCTTGGCGGCCATTGTGCAGGCCAATGATTTGTATCTGGACTCAGAAACTGAACAGCAACAGCTACTCCAGCAGATGATTGGCCGACAGGCGACCCGGATTGACCGCATTATTCAGGACACGCTGAATATGGTCAAAAATAAAGAAACCCACCCGATACCGATTCATCTCAATGAATTTATCCCGTTATTTATCCAGGAAGATCTGGCCGATATTCGCGATCAGATTCAATTTAATATTGATATCCCGCTAGTGATTCAGTTTGATGAAGCACAATTCCGGCAAATCCTGATTAATCTGATTCGTAATGCCATTCGTCACAATTCAGCAGATGCAGCCTATATTCAGCTGAATGTGCATCCTTATGAACATCGGGTCTGGATTGATGTACGGGATTTTGG
>DFCG01000011.1:0-22242 GCA_002367455.1 Acinetobacter sp. UBA3060
TTTAAGCAATCTCTTTCAAGTTCAGCTCTTCACGCATAAATTCACGCAATTTGAACTTCTGCGCCTTCCCTGAAGCCGTCATTGGAAATTCCTGGAAGAAACGCACATAGCGCGGCACTTTATTGTGAGAAATATGCTCCTTACAATACTGACGGATGGTTTCTTCAGTACAAGGATCATTTTCATGCAGGATGATGCAGGCACAAAGTTCCTCACCATATTTATGGTCTGGCACCCCAATCACCTGTACATCTGAAACAGCCGGATGGGTATAAAGGAAATCTTCAATTTCTTTCGGGAACAGGTTTTCCCCTCCACGAATCACCACGTCCTTGATTCGGCCCTTGATTTTGACAAAGCCTTCATCATCCATTTCAGCGATATCACCGGTATGCATCCAGCGCGCCGCATCAATCACTTCCTGGGTTTTATCCTGATCTTCCCAATAACCGAGCATCACTGAATAACCACGTACACACAGCTCACCCAATTGGCCGCGTGCAACCACCTTGCCATTTTCATCGACAATTTTAACTTCCAGATGCGGATGTACCCGGCCAACCGTACTGACACGTTGCTCGACACTGTCTGCCGTTGAGCTTTGTGCACTGACGGGTGCGGTTTCGGTCATGCCATAACAAATCGTGATTTCAGACATATGCATGCGTTCAATCACGCGCTGCATAATTTCCTGCGGACATGGACTACCCGCCATAATCCCGGTACGCAGACTGGACAGGTCAAATTCGTCAAACTGTTCATGTTCAAGAATAGCGATAAACATGGTTGGCACACCATAAGCCGCGGTACATTTTTCCTGCTGAATGGCTTTCAAGGTTTCCAGCGGATTAAATACAGCTGATGGATAGATCATGGCAGAACCATGCGTAATACAGGCCAGATTACCCATCACCATACCAAAGCAGTGAAATAAAGGAACTGAAATACAGACGCGGTCTTCTGGACCTAAATGAATCGCTTCACCGACAAAGTACCCGTTATTTAAAATATTATTATGGGTCAGCATGGTGCCTTTCGGATTGCCCGTAGTGCCCGAAGTAAACTGGATATTAATCGTTTCATCGAACTGCAATTCACTGGAGATCTGTTGCAGTTGTTCCAGCTCTTGGGCGCTTGGCGAGCTTAGTAAATCCTGAAAACGGTGGATACCGGTATGCTGCTGATCATCAATTTTAATCACATGCTTTAAATGCGGCAAGCGCTCTGCATTGAGGAATTTACTTTCAGTCTGCATCAGCTCAGGTGCAATTTTAGTCAGAATTTCCTGATAGTCCGTCGTCTTAAACTGCGCTGCAATCACCAGTCCCTTACAGGAGACCTTGTTTAGCACATATTCAAGCTCATTGCTTTTATAGGCCGGATTCAGGTTCACCAGAATAATGCCTGCCTTGAAGGCCGCAAACTGGGTAATGGTCCATTCCACACAGTTCGGCGACCAGATTGCCAGACGGTCACCTTTTTGCATACCCAGTTTCAGCAGCTGACAGGCAAAGGCATTGACCTGATCCTGTAGCTGCCGGTAACTGAGGCGTATGTTCTGATGCAAACTCACTACCGCATCACGTTCTGCATACTGCTCGCAAGCCTGATCAAATTTTTCACCAATCGTCATGCCCAATAAAGGCTGGCTGCTGGTTCCATAGGCATAGCTTAACCGTACTTGTGTCATTGAATCGATCTCCTTGATTCTTTGTAATTCTGATTTTCAACTTTACTAATTGTTTTATGACCACGACGACCTTGTCTGTGTACCGGTTTNNGCTGCCGTATTCAAATCTTCAAATTCGAATTCTCCATTGACCTTTCCTTCGGCCAGAATTTCCTTAATGCTCTGCTTAAGCAGCTGCTTACTGCGAAAACGCTCATGTTCCATTTCCGGATCAACCGGTTCGAACATCAGTGAATACGCCAATTGGGGGCTATTCATGGCACGCTTGACAAAAGTTGTAACAGATTTTTGCAATTTCAGTTTTGGCGATAAATCTGACTCGGCAATATGGTTCAGAATTCCGACTTCATGCTGAATCGCGGCCGACAAAACCTCAATTAAAATCTGGCTTTTGCTTTCGAAATATCGATAGACCAGCCCTGTAGAAACGCCTGCGCGTTCTGCAATCGCCTGAATCGATGCCTCCTTCAAGCCCCCTTGAATAATCAGTTCACGAGCAGATTCCAAAATCGACAGGCGATTTTGTTCCATTCGTTCCTGCATCAATGATGATCTTTTATAACTCATAAAATTAATCTCAACAAGATAAAATGAATTGTAAATCATTTTGTGAATATAGATTCACTTTTTTATTTTTTCGTTGTATGTTAAAACCACAAGCACAACAACAATGCTTTTTTGGACACAACAAATATAACCTCAGGATGGATGAAGAATGAATTTACAAAGCTTGGATTTCGGTTTGGATGAAACTCTAATAGCGCTTCGTGATTCAGTGGCAGCATTTTGCGCCAAAGAAATTACCCCGATTGCTCAACAGGTTGACCGTGACAACGAGTTCCCTGCTCACCTTTGGAAAAAATTTGGCGAGATGGGCCTGCTCGGGCTGACAGTCAGTGAGGAATATGGCGGTTCAAATTTTGGTTATCTGGCGCACATCATTGCCATGCAGGAAATTTCCCGTGCTTCTGCATCCATTGGGCTGTCCTATGGCGCACATTCTAACCTATGTGTAAACCAAATTAAGCGAAATGGTACTGAAGAACAGAAACAGCGTTATCTGCCTAAACTGATTTCAGGTGAATATGTCGGTGCCTTGGCAATGTCTGAACCGAATGCAGGCTCGGATGTGGTGAGCATGAAACTGAAAGCAGAAGACAAAGGCGATCACTACCTGTTGAATGGTTCAAAAATGTGGATCACCAATGGTGGCGATGCCGATGTCCTGGTGGTCTATGCAAAAACCGATTTGCAGGCCGGCGCCAAAGGCATGACCGCCTTTCTGGTTGAAAAAAATATGCCAGGTTTCAGTCATGGCACACATTTGGACAAACTGGGTATGCGCGGTTCAAACACTTATCCGCTGTTTTTTGACAATGTCGAAGTACCCAAAGAAAACGTCATGGGCGGCGTCGGTAATGGCACCAAGGTCTTGATGAGTGGTCTGGACTATGAGCGTGCTGTATTGAGTGCTGGCCCACTGGGGATTATGGATGCCTGTATGGATACCGTGATTCCATATATTCATGACCGTAAACAGTTTGGTCAGGCGCTGGGCGAATTCCAGTTAATGCAAGGCAAAATTGCCGACATGTATTCGACCTGGCTAGCCTGTAAGGCACTGGTTTATGCGGTCGGTGCTGAATGTGACAAAGCTGAGCATAGCCGTAGCCTGCGTAAAGATGCTGCCAGTGCCATTTTATATGCTGCTGAAAAAGCGACCTGGATGGCAGGAGAAACCATTCAGACTTTAGGTGGTAACGGTTATATCAACGAATTTGCTGCCGGCCGTTTATGGCGTGATGCCAAACTGTATGAAATTGGCGCCGGTACTTCAGAAATCCGCCGCATGCTGATTGGCCGTGAACTTTTCAACGAAACAGCCTAAACCTTAACACTTAGAATAAAACAAGGATGTTCGTCATGAATCAGTTATCGAGCAAAATCAATATACGTAGTGAAGAGTTTAAAACCAACCAGACTGCCATGCTGCAACTGGTGGATGACCTAAAACAGAAAGTTGAAAAAATTGCTTTGGGTGGTGGCGAAACTGCCCGTCAAAAACATCTGGACCGTGGCAAATTACTCCCCCGTGAACGGATTAATCACCTGATCGATCCAGGAACCGCTTTTCTGGAAATTGGTCAGCTGGCTGCCTATCAGGTGTATCAGGATGATGTTCCTGCCGCAGGTGTGGTCGCTGGTGTTGGTCAGGTCAACGGTGTGACCTGCATGATCATCGCCAATGATGCTACGGTGAAAGGCGGTACTTATTATCCATTAACAGTGAAAAAGCATTTACGTGCCCAGGAAATTGCCGAACAGAACCATCTGACTTGTATTTATCTGGTGGATTCAGGCGGTGCATATTTGCCTTTACAGGATGAAGTATTTCCAGACCGCGATCACTTCGGCCGTATTTTCTACAATCAGGCACGTATGTCGAGCCAAGGTATCGCCCAAATTGCAGTGGTGATGGGCAGCTGTACTGCAGGCGGTGCTTATGTGCCTGCCATGTCAGATGAAACCATTATTGTCCGCAATCAGGGCACGATCTTCCTCGGCGGCCCTCCTCTAGTTAAGGCAGCTACTGGTGAAGTGGTGTCCAGTGAGGATCTCGGTGGTGGTGATGTGCATACCCGTTTGTCTGGCGTGGCTGATCATCTGGCTGAAAACGATGAACATGCACTTGCGATTGCCCGCAACATCGTGGCCAACCTGAACAAAAAGCCAAACAAGACCGCAGATGAAATCGAAGCGCCGCTGTTTGACAGTTCGGAACTGTACGGCATTGTGCCGAGTGACGCGCGCAAGCCTTTTGATATCCGTGAAGTGATAGCGCGTATTGTCGATGGCTCACGTTTTGACGAGTTCAAGGCACGTTTCGGCACTACCCTGGTGACCGGTTTTGCCAAGCTCTATGGCATGCCGGTCGGGATTATTGCCAATAATGGCATTCTATTTTCCGAGTCTGCCCAAAAAGGCGCACATTTTATTGAACTGTGTACCCAGCGCAATATTCCACTAATTTTCCTGCAAAACATTACCGGCTTTATGGTCGGCCGCCAGTATGAAAATGAAGGCATTGCCAAAAATGGTGCCAAGCTGGTGATGGCCGTCGCCAATGCCAATGTACCGAAACTGACTCTAGTGATTGGCGGTTCTTTTGGTGCAGGCAACTATGGTATGTGTGGACGCGCTTACTCGCCACGCTTTATGTGGACCTGGCCAAACTCGCGTATTTCAGTGATGGGTGGTGAACAGGCCTCCAGCGTCTTGTCGACCTTAAAACGTGACCAGATTGAGCAAAAAGGCGGAACTTGGTCAGCTGAAGAAGAAGACCAGTTTAAACAGCCGATTCGTGACCAGTACGAACGCCAAGGCCATCCTTATTATGCGTCTTCGCGTTTATGGGATGATGGTGTGATTGATCCAGCGCAATCGCGTGAAGTACTAGCCTTGAGTCTGGCTGCAGCCCTGAATGCGCCCATCCAGCCAACCAAATTCGGCGTGTTCCGCATGTAAGAGGTGACAAAATGACATATCAATTTTTACAGCTCGAACAGCAGAATCAGGTGGCAACGGTTTGGATTAACCGTGCTGAACTGCACAATGCCTTTAATACTCAAGTCATTGAAGAACTGCATGCTTGCTTCCAGTCTTTAAATAACCGTGATGATGTACGCGTGGTGATTCTGGCGGGTCGTGGCAAAAGCTTCTCGGCCGGTGCTGACCTGAACTGGATGAAACAGGCCGGTCAGGCATCACAGGCAGACAATGAGGCGGATGCGCTCAAACTGGCGAAAATGCTGCAAAGTCTGGCAACCTTGAAACAGCCGACCATTGCCCGGGTACATGGTATTGCGTTTGGCGGCGGCATGGGTCTGGCTTCGGCCTGTGATATTTGCGTGGCCAGTACCGATGCCAAGTTTGCGACGTCGGAAGTACGTTTAGGTCTGGCACCTTCGACCATCAGCCCGTATGTAATTCGTGCAATTGGTACACGTCAAGCTTCACGTTATTTCCTGACTGCCGAGCGGATTACTGCTGAACAGGCCAAAAGCATTGGTCTTGCGCATGAAGTCACTCCACCAGAACAGCTCGACAGCAAAATTGATGAAATTGTGGAAGCACTTTTACTTGGTGGTCCTGCCGCACAGAGCGCATCGAAACAGTTGATTCAACTGGTTGACCAACAGGTATTGACCGAAGATTTACTGCTTAAAACAGCACAGCATATTGCCCATATTCGCCAGGGAGATGAGGCGAAAAATGGACTGAATGCATTTTTGAACAAACAAAGCCCGGCTTGGATCAAGACCACGGCATAACAACGAGAAGGATCCTACAATGTTTGAGAAGATTTTAATTGCCAACCGTGGTGAAATTGCCTGCCGTGTGATTCGTACAGCGAAGAAATTAGGAATTGCCACCGTTGCCGTCTATTCCGATGCTGATGCGCAGGCACAACATGTGAAACTGGCCGATGAAGCGATCTATATTGGTGAATCGCCAGCAGCACAAAGTTATTTGCAAATTGATCGCATTATTCAGGCAGCCAAAAACACTGGTGCCCAGGCGATTCACCCCGGTTATGGTTTCCTGTCCGAAAATGACCAGTTTGCCTTGGCCTGTCAGGACAACAATATTGTCTTTATTGGCCCGCCAGTCGATGCCATTCTGGCAATGGGTCTGAAAGCCACTTCTAAAGCATTGATGGAAAAAGCCGGTGTGCCTTTAACCCCCGGCTATCATGGTATCAATCAGGATGCCGACTTCCTGAAACAGCAGGCAGATAATATTGGTTATCCAGTACTGATCAAGGCCAGTGCCGGCGGTGGCGGTAAAGGCATGCGTCTGGTGGAACGCAGCGAAGATTTTCTTAGCTCGCTTGCTTCATGCAAGAGTGAAGCACGTTCAAGTTTTGGCAATGAAGACGTTCTGATTGAACGTTATGTGATTCAGCCACGTCATATTGAAGTGCAGGTGTTTGGTGATACCCACGGCAATTATGTACATCTGTTCGAACGTGATTGCTCGGTACAGCGTCGCCATCAGAAAGTGTTGGAAGAAGCGCCTGCACCGAAAATGCCGGAAGACAAACTGGAGGCGATGCGTCAGGCGGCAATCGATGCTGCGCGTGCAGTAAATTATGTCGGTGCCGGTACAGTCGAGTTTATCGTGGAGCAAGACGGCACAGCTTACTTCATGGAAATGAACACCCGTCTTCAGGTTGAACATCCTGTCACTGAAATGATTACCGGACAGGATCTGGTGGAATGGCAACTGCGCGTGGCCTTTGGTGAACCTTTACCGAAGCAGCAGCATGAATTGCAGATTCATGGACATGCACTCGAAGCCCGTGTTTATGCCGAAGAACCGGAAAAAGGCTTTATTCCTGCGATTGGTCAGATCAGCTACCTGCATTATCCGGAGCAAAATGACCATGTCCGCGTTGATAGTGGCATTGTCGAAGGCGATGAAATCAGCACCTATTATGATCCGATGATTGCCAAACTGATTGTCTGGGGTAAAAATCGTGAAGCAGCCTTGACCCAAATGCATCATGCACTGGGTCAGTTCCATGTCGATGGTCTGGGTAACAATATCGCTTTTCTAGATCGCTTGGTGCTGTGTGACTCTTTTAAAAATGCACATTTAGATACTGGCCTGATTCAGCGTGAAGAAGAATTTCTGCTCAAACCTTCTGCGGATATCCGTGCCGAACTGGTAGTTAGTGCCGCACTGATTGAGCTCCTGGCACGTCAAGCACAGAATCCCGCTCCAAGCAATCCGGTATGGCAGCAGCAAGCATTCTGGCGCCTAAACCAGCAAAATAGCCATACAGTGCAATTACAACGCAATGGCATCAACCTGAAAGTTCAGTTCCGCACTCAGGATCAAGGCTTTGTCGCCAGCTATAACGGTCAGCAAATTCAAATTCAGGGTCAGCTCGTCGATGCCCATACTTTAGCGTTACAACTGGCGGGTAAACAGCAAAAACTGGCTTTTAGCCAGACTGAGCAAGGCATTACCCTATTCCAGAATGGTCAAAGCTATAAGTTCAATTACCTGAAGTCTGATTTTAATAATCAGGATGAACAAGGCACGGAAAATAACCTGATCGCGCCAATGCCAGGCGTCATTACCCAGGTGCTCGTGGCAGCCAATGACAAAGTCAAAAAAGATGATGTGCTGATGACGCTGGAAGCCATGAAGATCGAATACTCGATTCGCGCACCGCATGACGGCATCATCGCAAGCTCATATTTCCAGAAGGGTGATCAGGTTAAAGCCGGTGATGAACTGGTCGAGTTCCAGCCGCTGGCGGAGGAAGTGGCATGACGAATTTTGTCAAAATCGTAGAAGTCGGGCCACGCGATGGCCTGCAAAATGAAAAAACACCTTTGACATTGGATGACCGGAAAAACCTGATTTTGGACCTGATGAAAACCGGTCTACAGTCCATCGAAGTCGGCTCCTGCGTTTCAGCCAAATGGGTACCGCAAATGGCAGACAGTGATGTGCTCTTTGCCAGCCTACCCCAAGATCCGAATATTCAGTTCAGTCTGCTGACCCCAAATCTGAAAGGTTTTGAATCGGCACTGGCTGTGGGTTGCAAAGAAGTCGCGGTATTTACCGCTGCTTCTGAAAGCTTTACCCGCAAGAATATCAACTGCTCGATTGATGAAAGCTTCGAGAAGTTTGCCGATGTCATGGCAGCAGCCAAAGCCAATGATATTAAGGTGCGCGGCTATGTCTCCTGCATGGTGGACTGTCCTTATGAAGGTGCTATTGATCCGAAGCAGGTGGTGAAAGTCACCCAGCGTTTGCTGGAGATGGGCTGCTATGAAGTGTCATTGGGTGAAACCATTGGCACAGCAACACCGGATCGGGTGAAAAATGTCTGGGATGCTTGTCTGGCTGAACTTGATGCCAAAGTGTTGGCGGGACATTTCCATAATACCTACGGCATGGCAATCGCCAATATTTACCAGTCTTTACTTCAAGGCATTCGGGTCTTTGATTCCTCCATTGCCGGCTTAGGTGGCTGCCCTTATGCCAAAGGCGCTTCAGGCAATGTTTCAACTGAAGACCTGTATTACCTGCTCTCGAATATGGGCTTTCAAACCGGTATTCAGCTAGACGCCCTGATGCAGGCCAGCCGTAATATCAGTGAAGTCTTGCAGCGCAACAATCCATCCAATTATGCCAATGCCTATTGGCAAAAAGCCTGTGCTTGAAAATAAACTTGCTTGAGCAAAATGCTCTTAAGCAAACCATAAGGATATAAGCAGCAGATTGAAGTCTGCTACAACAATAATAGAGGTGACAAGATGTCAAACAAGGTTTATGACAGCGCTCAATCCGCCTTAAAGGATGTGGTGCAAGATGGTCATACCCTGGCCGTTGGTGGTTTTGGCCTATGTGGTATTCCGGAAGCTTTGATCGCAGCTTTAAAAGAAACAGGTGCTAAGCAACTCACGTGTATTTCCAACAATGCCGGCGTAGACGGCTTCGGTCTCGGACTTCTGCTGGAAACCAAACAGATTAAAAAAATGATTTCCTCTTATGTCGGTGAAAATAAGGAATTCGAACGTCAATATTTAAATGGCGAACTGGAAGTTGAACTTACTCCACAAGGGACTTTGGCAGAAAAATTACGTGCTGGCGGTGCCGGTATTCCGGCTTTTTATACGGCGACGGGTGTCGGAACCGTGATTGCTGAAGGTAAGGATGAACGTGAATTTAATGGCAAGTCTTACATTCTGGAAGAATCTTTAACAGCTGATGTTGCTCTGGTTAAAGCCTATAAGGCCGATAAAGCCGGCAACCTGATTTTCCGTAAAACCGCCCAGAACTTTAATCCGGTCTGTGCCATGGCCGGCAAAATTACCATTGCTGAAGTCGAAGAGATTGTCGAAATTGGCGTGCTGGATCCGGACGAAATCCATCTTCCGGGAATTTATGTGAACCGGATAGTCCTGAATGCTCAACCGGAAAAACGTATTGAACAGATGACTTTAAAGGCGGAGGCTTGATCATGGCTTGGACACGTAATGAAATGGCGCAGCGCGCGGCACAAGAGCTTGAAGATGGTTTCTACGTCAATCTAGGGATTGGCCTGCCGACGCTAGTCGCGAACTATATTCCGGAAAATATCAATGTCTGGCTGCAGTCGGAAAATGGCCTGCTGGGGATTGGCGAATTTCCAATCGAGGAGACAGTGGATGCCGACCTGATCAATGCCGGTAAACAGACGGTTACCGCGCGTAAAGGTGCTTCATTTTTCTCAAGTGCCGACTCCTTTGCCATGATCCGTGGCGGTCATGTCAATATTGCCATTCTGGGTGCTATGGAAGTGTCCGAAACTGGTGATCTGGCCAACTGGATGATTCCAGGCAAAAAGGTCAAAGGCATGGGCGGTGCCATGGATCTGGTCGCGGGTGTACAAAAGGTCGTGGTCTTGATGGAACACTGCGCCAAAGATGGTACACCTAAGATAGTTCCAGAATGTAGTCTGCCGCTGACCGGCCAGGCTGTGGTGAACCGGATTATTACCGATCTCGGTGTACTGGATGTTACTCCTGATGGAATTCGACTGGTTGAACTGGCACCAGAGGTAAGTTTTGAAGAGATTCAAAAAGTCACGGGGGTAGCGCTACTACGTAACGCTGCCTGATCCAGCCAGCCCTTAAGAATGAAGCATCTTAAGGGCTTTTTTATATATAGCTGTTTCATTTCAAAATAATAATCGCAGAATAAATGGATTTTAATCATGCAAACTCAACAAAATATTTTGCAGCGCTTCGCCTTGCGCGTCAGCGACTGGTCTGAAAAATGGTTTCCGGATTCTTATATTTTTGCCCTGCTTGGCGTCATCATTGTGGCGATTGCCGCCATCGGAATTGGTGCACCCGCACAGGATGTCGCGATTTCCTTTGGAGACGGCTTCTGGAGCCTGATTCCCTTTACCTTGCAGATGTGCATGCTGATCGTGGTCGGTTATGTGGTTTCCGTATCTAAGCCTGTCCAGCTTCTGATCCAGAAAATGGCGCGCCTGCCACATTCCGGTCGTGGTGCGATTGTCCTGGTCGCCACGGTCAGCCTGTTAATTTCTCTGATTAATTGGGCCATGAGTACTGTACTGACTGCACTCCTAGTGATTGCACTGGCACAGCGTAAAGAGCTTAACATGGATTACCGCGCTGCTGCGGCTGCCGCGATTATCGGGATGGGTGCGACCTGGGCACTGGGCATCAGTTCTTCAGCTGCACAGTTACAGGCTAATAAAAGCAGTCTGCCTGAACCGATTTATAATCTGACGGGCGTGATTCCATTTACCGAGACTATTTTCCTGCCGCAATCCATGATCATGACAGCGGTACTGATTGTGGCTTCAATTGCAATTGCTTACTGGTCAGCACCTAAAGGCTCTGACATTAAAACCATTGAGCACTTCCCGATTCAGATTAAAGCAACCCGATTCTGGCCATTTCCAGCTTAAACACCTATAACTTTATCTTCCTGATTTTAGGTGTAGCCTTGCACGGCACACCACGAAATTTCCTGAATGCAGTTTCAAAGGCTGTTCCGGCTATTTCGGGGGTACTGATCCAGTTTCCACTGTATGGCAGTATTGCCTTTATGATGACCAATGCGCTAAACCCGGCCGATCTGTCATTGTCACATTACATTGCCGAGTTCTTTGTTTCCATTGCCTCGCAGGAAACCTTTGCCATNNTGGGTATCCTGAAATTAAAAGCCAAAGATGTGATTGGATTTACGGTGACCCAGTTGATTTTCCATCTGCCTTTGGTACTGTTCCTGCTATGGTTCCTTGGTCGGACATTGACTTATAGCCCGCCGGTATTTTCTTAATTTAAGATAATAAAAAAGGACGAAGATTCGTCCTTTTTCATTTAGGCTGCTCTCTTAATTTCCTGTCTTCTCAACTACACCTTCATCATCTACTTCACGTACAATTCCCGTTTCGGTATTCACGACCTCAAAGGTCACGCGACGATTCTGAAACTGTCCGGCAGGTGTGGCATTGGGTTCAACCGGCTGATCCTCTCCCATGCCAACTGCCTGTAACTGTGCAGGATTGACCCCTTTTCCAACGAGATAACTGGTAATCGCTTGAGCTCGTTGCACAGACAGCACCTTATTTTCTGCTTCACTACCCTGAGCATCGGCATGTCCTGTAACCTTCAGAATGACATGCGGTGCTCGTTGCAATAATGCAGCAGCCTGATCCAGCACCAATTTATTGACCTCGGGAACTTCAGTCGATGCCGTATCAAAATTAATGATCTGTAAATTCAGTGCAGTCGCCACATCCAGCGCTTTAACATTATCGGTCTTGATACTGGCCAAGGCTTGTTCTGCCTCACTATTGGCGGTATTAATCACGTCACTTCTATTGAGCGGCTGCTGGGTCACCACTGTGACATTTTTGGCCAGACTACGAATTTGTGCTGCCAGACGCTCGGCCTCTGCATTGGTTGCTGCACGCACTGAAACCTGATTGCCAATCCAGTCCAGTGACACATTTGGCATTCCCTGAATGGTTCTCAAAACAGTCGGAATAGTATCTTGATCGGTGAATTCTGAATGATAAACCTCACTGCTCAGCGCACCACAACCAATATTATAATTAAAGATCTGTTTGATCTCATTTTGTAGAATTTCCATATACTGCGGATTATTCAGCTGTAATTGGCAACTGACAATTTCGCCATTACTGCCGGTACTTAATCGCAAGGATGCAGGCTGAGCTGCAGCAACTTCGCTCGTTGCCTGGGTATTTGAATCTTCGACATCATCCTGCATGCAGCTACGAACCAGAAAGAGGATCAAACCCGCCAAGATCAGAAAAATAATAAACGGCCATAAAAAGCCGGTTTTTCTCTCTTCCTGAACAATGATGGTCTGCTCCGCCAATACAGGCTCCTGATTTAAATTCTGCCCTGCCAAGGGTGAAACTCCTAGCGCTGCCAGAATAGGGCCAGCCCAAACGGGTAATGTACGCTGAATCGAATCGGCGTGGGTTTCCAGCAAATGGCTAATCGCTTCCGGACTCGAAGCACCTGCTTCGGTCTGTAAAAAATTCATGGTCGGTACAATTGACCGGTTCAAGGTATGTTCTATTTCGTCTTGCGGTGCGCTCTGATCGAGTTGATTTAGAAACTGCTGCTTGAGTGCCGGGTTTGCATTGAATAATTCATGGATTTTTGGATTGAGTTGCTGACCAAGATTTTCAATCCAGGCGGGACGTGAACGTAATATACTTAAAAAGATGGGATAGAATTGAGCCAAAGCTTGATCTTTGGCAAATAAATGCTCGGTTTCACCTTGAAGCACAATCGCCGTAACATCGCTTTTTAAGCGTTCTATAAAGTCTATATTCATAATCGTCACCATTCTTTTGATTTTTCTAATGTTTAATATTTAATCAGTGTAATGATCCCCATTTTTTGAAAATGTAAATAATTGTATGAATATCATAAAGCTTCACTATTTTTGTTAAGTACTCATTTTACCAACACAAAATTTAAAAAATAAAAAAAGCCAGCCGAAGCTGACTTTTATGTATTAATCAAATTAAGGTTCTAAATAATAAATTTTTTGACGCAATTCATTGGTGCGCTCGTTGGTCATGTTCGTTTCACAATTTAAACGAAAAATTTCTGGATTTTCTGTATTCGAACTTTCCAATTTACACTCAAGATTACGTTTTTTTAACCAGATTCTTTGCTCACTAAGCAACTGATCACGTATCTCTTTAGTTGTTGAATTCCATACCAAATTCAAATTTTCATTAGCATTATCTAAATTTGATTGAGCTTCTGAAAGTAAAACTGACTGGTACTCTTCAGCTGCAGCAGATTCTTCAGCTACTCTTTTAATTTCTTCTTGCTTCGCAACTTCCGCTGCATTTTGTCTCGCAGCTTTCAGTAATGAATCAATCGCAATATCACGTACAAAGAACGCTAAGGCATCTGGATTTTCTAACGTAACAAAAACTTTTTTGCCATCATCTGTAGGTTGAACAAAATATTCAATTTCTTTTTTCAACTGATTATTTTCAAAACTTAAGTCTGATAACACTGCAGCTTGAGCAATATTGTTTTCTTCATAAACTGCACGTGCAGTATCTGCATCTTTAATCATTTGTGTTGGAATATTGACAATAAAATCCGTAGCACAATAATTCTTTTTGCTATTAGGGTCTGAATTATTGGTTCTGACATTTGTCACATTAAAAGTAATTTGCTGCAAAGTACTTCTAAGTTTACCCATATCAATTGTTACGTTTTCAGTTTCTATTAATTCTTTAACACGAGTACTTGCAATATCGCTAACATTTTTACTAAAAGTCTCGACTACTATTTGTTTAGTTATATCACTATCACATTTTGTGCCTGAACCCGTAATCGTAGAGACTTTGTCACATGCAGCTAAGGCGAACATACTAAAAGTCAAAGCTAATACTTTTAATTTCATTTTTAGCTCCATTAATAATCTTCGTAGTATTCTTCAGCGGCTACTGTTGCTTCTTGAGCAGCGAGATTTGCCTCATATGCGGCATCAGAAGCTACTTGATTTGTATTCACTGCTTCTAGTTCTTGTCTTTTTTTTGTTTCTTTTAATTTAATCTGATTCTTTTCAATTTGTGGTTTTAAGAATGCATAAGTTAAAGTATCTGAAACTAAAAGATTTGAATTTTGGGTATTTTTTAACAAAGCAAAAATTTTGTCGCCTTTATCAGTAGGCTGTAAAGTATATTCAAATGTAAGATTAACTTTATTACTTTCGAAGTCTAGCCCTAGATCGTATGCCTGTGCCTCAGTTGACATACGTTCTACTTTCGCTCTGGCCTCATCCGATTTTTTTACAAGATCGGAGGGAAGTGTAATCGATAAATCAATTGAGCATGTAGTTTTAGGACTATTAGGATCTATAAATTCAGTACGACTGTCCGCCAAACTAAAAGCAATATTTTGTGCAGATAGCTTTAATTTGGCAGGGTCTAAATCTTTAATAGCACTCTGCGCAATTAAAGACTTTAATTCCACTTCTAATGCCTTATTTAAATCATCTTTTAAGACCTGATTTACTAAGATCAGCGCCTCTTTATCATCGCATGCAATATGATTTGAAAATAAGTTGCTTTTACATGCTGTTACAGAAAGTGCAATAGCACTAATGATAAAAAATTTATTATAAACCTTCATGTTACCCCCATTTTATCAACCACAAATATACACAAAATTACAATTATTAACCATTTTTTTATAAAAAAAACCGACTAAAGTCGATTTTTTTAATCTATATAAAATTACTAGTAACTATTTAAAAAAAAATGTGACTTACCTTACCTAACACTTTTTGATTAATGAGCGGGGTATTTTTACCTTGTGACACGATGCTTTCTTTATTCAGGGTCCATTCCAGTTCCGGATCTAGCAGCACCCAGCCTGATTCATTTATCCATCGATCTGCCATTTGTGCAACACGAGCCGGAGCTAGGGTCACTTTTTCCACCCATTCCAGTGGAGTCAACAACCCCTCACGAATCAGTTGCAGACCAAAAGGCACATAGGTATCAAAAGCAGTGAAACCTGGCTGCGTTTCAGCAAACGGCGCCATTTTCGCAGAGCTGCTTAGCGGTTCATGATGAGTACAAATCGCATCAATCACACCTGATTTTACACCCTGACGCAGTAATTCTTTGTCCTGTTCAGAACGAAGCGGTGGACGCACATGTGCAAGAGAGTTAAATCCATCAATCAAATGATCAGTTAAATGTAACTGATGCATGGCCACATCACAGGTCACCGGTAAGCCTTTTTCCTTGGCAATACGGATCAATTCCACCGAAGCACCACAAGACAACAGACCAAAGTGTGCTCGTACTTTGGTTGATTCAATCATCAACAGATATTTGGCAATCGCCACGGTTTCAGCCAGTGCCGGAATCATCGGCAAGCCCTGACGTGATGCAATAAACCCTTCATGCACACAGCCGTCTTTGGCAATTTGTGGTTCTTCCGCATAGAACACCACCGTCAGGTCTAAGCCTGCAGCATATTCAAGGGTACGCAGTACCACATCATCATTGGCAAACGGCGCACTGGCATTGGAAACCGCAGTACAACCGCCCTTTTTCAAGCCCGCCATATTTGCCGGTTGTTGACCATTTAAGCCTTGGGTTTGCGCACCAATCACTTGAAGATAGATCCCACCATCCAGCATGGCTTTTTCGACCAGACCGTGAATCAGCGCACCATTATCTTGTACGATTGGCTTTGAATCGGGTGGCGTAAATACGTGCAAAATGCCATTTTCACGTGCCGCTTTTCCTTCAGACTTAAGCGTACCGTGTTGCTGTTGACCCGGTTCACGTAAACGCGCACACAAATCGACCATGGTTGGCATTAACCATTTGCCTTGACCATCAATCGTTTCAGAGACGTCTGCTGTTTCTGCAACGAATTTTCCATTTTCCAGATACACGGTCTGGATAGAATTAGTGTTTTGGATTGGATCAAGAACACGGACATTTTCAATTTTTACAATAGTCATGACTTATTCCTTAACCCGCAATCGCTTCAATCAAACCTTGTTCTTGTAACTGGCCTTGCATCGATAAAGCCAACACCGCCATACGCACGGCAATACCATTGGTCACCTGCTTCAAAATCACAGATTGCGGACCATCCGCAATACTTGAGTCGATTTCAACGCCGCGGTTCATTGGTCCCGGATGCATCACGATACAATCCGGTTTGGCCATGGCAAGACGTTCTTTATTCAAGCCATACATTTTGTAGAACTCTGCTTGCGAGGCCAGTGCCGGAGAATCAATACGCTCGTTTTGAATACGTAAGGTAATGATCACGTCGCAGTCTTTGATGCCGTCTTCCATATTGTTAAATAGACGAACACCATCGCCATATTCTTCAAAACCCAATGGCAGCAAGGTATTCGGTGCAATCACCCGGATATCCTGGCAACCTAAAGTTTGCAAGGCAGCCACATCTGAACGCGCGACACGTGAATGCTTGATATCGCCAATAATGGCAATCGACATTTCTTCGAATTTTTTATTGGTTTCGCGGCGAATGGTCAGCATGTCCAGCATCGCTTGAGTCGGATGCGCATGACGGCCATCACCGGCATTAATAATTGCCACTGTTGGACAGACATCCTTGGCAATAAAATGCGCTGCCCCTGAAGATGAATGACGCACCACGAAAATATCGGCCGCCATGGCTTCCAGATTCCATAAGGTGTCACGCAGGGTTTCACCTTTGGAAGTACTCGAACGGGCAATATCGATATTGAGAACGTTGGCAGAAAGGCGCTTGGCAGCGGCTTCAAAGGTGGTGCGGGTACGGGTTGAATTTTCGAAGAACAGGTTCATCACCGTTTTGCCTTCGAGCAAATTATTGGTGATCAGCTGATTTTGGTCATTAAAAAAGGACTGTGCAGTGTCCAATATTTTTGTCAGGGTTTCTTTAGAAAGACCTTCGATGGTCAAGAAGTGTTTTAGATTACCTTCTTTATTGAGTTGAATCTGGCTCGGTGTATGCAATGCCGCCAAGTGCATGAGAGATTCCTTATGCGTTAAGTCAACATATTATACAGAGATTGGCGAATTTTTATAGTTGGCCATGCTGCTACTTGTACAAAAAGCATCTGAACAATAAAAATAAAAAATCAGATTCCTTTGTATTTTTTCAATAAGATAATTTAACCCGATTTGCATCTTGCTGATTTTAAGTACAAAACCAACGGGCGCTTCAGTCTGGAGCATTCACACCCATCTCAGGTTTAACGCAGTGCACCAATATAACGATGTGACACCTGTGCACGATAGATATCGTCTTCATCCGGTTCGACCGAGATCAGCCCTTCCTGCTGGCTTGGGTGTGCAGATTCTGTTGGTGAATCTTGTGCTGTTTCCGAAATCTCCAGTACCATTTTCAGGCGCTGGATCAGATGATTCAAATCTGGGTCTTGAGTCTGCTCTGCCAGTTGAATCACATGCCGGGCATAATCCAGGTTCTCTGCCAGATAAATTGCATCAATCACCCGACCTGAAACACGTCGTAAACGCGCATAGATTAAAGTGGCCACTGAAAAAGCGTCATGGTTGCGTAACTGATTCTCTAACATCTTAACCCCCATTATAAAATTGAAAAATCAGGCAGCCATCGCTCCCCATCGACTGACCGCCTGATTTGCCATGTATAGAGCAAAATGCATACCAGTTCCTCAATTTATAGTGTGAATATTATTTTTCTCTATCGCATGCCACGGCCTTTCAGAGAATTTCAAAAGCTTTCAATATAAAAATACGGTAAACTTAGCGCAGTTTTTTATTTATCTTTTTTGGTCTCTCTATTATATGAATACCTCTCCACGTTTAAGCAATTATTGGGTCACCTGTGCCGATGGTCTGGAAACCTTATTAGAAGAAGAAATACAAGGCTTAGGTGTTCAGAATATTGAGCGTTTTCCAGGCCGTTTAACCTTTAAAGGTACACTGGAAAATGCTTATCGTATCTGCATGTGGTCACGTCTGGCTTCACGTGTCTTGATGCCGATCCACACGCATGAAATTGAATTTTCTCATGATGCCCGTGATGTGGCAGAAGAACTCTATGAAGGGGCTCTCAGCTTTGACTGGTCGCTGATTTTTGCACCACAAAGTACCTTTGCGATTCGTTTGCATGTCGAACGTGATATCAAGGTCAATACCCAGTTTGCGACTTTACGTGCCAAAGATGGTGTCGTAGATTCCTTTATGGAAGCCGTAGGCAAACGTCCAAGCATTGATACCAAACAGCCTGAAATTACCATGTATATTCTGGCAGGCAAGAAAGAACATACTTACTGCCTGGACCTGTCTGGCGACTCTTTGCATAAACGCGGTTATCGCCGCTTTATGACTGACGCCCCAATCAAGGAAAACCTGGCCGCTGCGATTCTGCAAAAAGGTGGTTTAAAAGCGTTAAATCCGGACATCATTGTCGATCCAATGTGTGGTTCAGGTACCTTTATTATTGAATCCCTAATGATTTTGACCGACCGTGCACCGGGTCTGGTCCGTCGTTTCGGTTTTAATGGCTGGAATGGCCATGACCATGAACTGTGGATGAGCATCAAGGCCGAAGCTGCTGAACGTCATCAAGCGGCAATGGAAAATCCATTACCACAATTCTATGCCTTCGATGCGGACTGGGAAGCGGTTAAAGCCACCAGACAAAATATTATCGCGGCGGGTTTTGAAGCTGCTCTCGACAATATCATGATCGAAGAACGGACTTTAAATGACTGGCCTGATTTCCATGCAGAAGGCAAGAAAGTATTCTTCGTGACCAACCCGCCATATGGCGAACGTCTCGGCGATAAAGCGCAAAACCGTTCTTTATACCTGGGTTTATCGGCTTTATTGCAAAAGAATTTCCCGAATCAAAAAGCGGCTGTGATTGCCTCCCAAGTGGAACAGGCCGATGTGCTGGCGTTCAATGATCCGCAAATCCTGCGTTTGATGAATGGTAAATTGCCGATCTATATCCGCTTCGGTACGGTTAAACCGGCCGCAGTGGTACGTCCATTCCTAGAAAGCTGGCAGCCTCAGCAGTTTGAACCGATTGAAGGTGCGATGGAGTTTGCCAACCGTCTGACCAAAAATATGCAAGCTCTAAAAAAATGGGCAGTCAAGGAACAGATCCATTGTTTACGTCTCTATGATGCAGATTTACCTGATTTTAACGTCGCAGTAGATCTGTATGGCGAGCGTTTGCATGTACAAGAATATGCGCCACCTAAAACTATTGATCCGGAAAAAGCCAAGAAACGTTTTAACCTGGCACTACAAGCGATTCGTGCAGTAACAGGTCTGGGTCGTGATGCGATCTTTATCAAAACGCGTGCGCGTCAGGAAGGTAAAAACCAGTACACCAAACAAAGTACAGCATCCAAGCGTTTTATCGTACAGGAAGGCAAGGCCAAGATTCTGGTCAACCTGACCGATTACCTGGATACCGGTCTGTTTCTGGATCACCGTCAAATGCGTTTACGTATTGCACGTGAAGCAAAAGGCAAACACTTCCTGAACCTGTACAGCTATACCTCAACGGCAAGTTTACATGCTGCTTTGGGTGGTGCTGCAAGTACAACCAGCGTCGATCTGTCGAATACTTATTTGAACTGGTCTAAAGAAAATTTTGTTCTGAACGGCTTAACCGTGGATCATGCGGATGAACAGCATCAGTTCTTTGCCTCTGACTGTTTCGAATGGCTAAAAGAAGGTCATGAGCAATATGAGCTGATCTTTATCGACCCACCAACCTTCTCAAACTCGAAGAAATTCTACGGGACCTTTGACGTACAGCGCGACCATTTGTCCCTGTTAAAACGTGCGATGAACCGCTTAACCACTGATGGTACCTTGTATTTCTCAAATAACTATCGTGGTTTTGAGATGGATGAAGAAATTCTGGCCTTCTTTGATGTTGAAGAAATTACCCAGGAAACCATTGGACCTGACTTCAAGCGGAATCAAAAGATTCACCGTGCCTGGAAAATCCGTCATCCGCAAGTGTAATTTGATGATGAATTAACTGTCTTTATCACGATTGATATCTTCTTTATTTTCCCTGAGCTGAGTTTTAAGCCATGCTTTAAAGCTCGCCGCAACAAGAATACAAAAGTGTTGCAATGCTCGAAGTTAAAAATAAGATTAAAAAAAACCCAGCCTAGGCTGGGTTTTTTGTTGCAAGGAGAAGCGGTTTAGTTAAGTTTCATTTTTTCAAAGATTAACTCACCTGCTTCAGCTTTCACCAGAATGGTATCGCCCGGCTGGAATTCTCCGCCCAGGATTTTCTGCGCCAGACCATTTTCAATCCGCTGCTGGATTGCACGTTTCAGTGGACGTGCTCCATACAATGGATCAAAGCCAGCATCGATTAACTGATCGAAGGCAGTATCGTCTACCGACAAGCGCATATCGCGTTCTGCCAGACGTTGACGTAAACGGTTCAACTGGATATCGGCAATACCGCGAATCTGGTCTTTTTCCAGCGCATGGAACACTACCAGTTCATCAATACGGTTGATAAATTCCGGACGGAAATGTTCCGATACCGCATTCATCACCACCGTACGGACTTCTTCTTTAGTGGCATTACCGCCCAATTCACGTACATCCTGCGAACCCAGGTTCGAAGTCATGACGATCACAGAGTTTTTAAAGTCCACTACCCGGCCTTGCGAGTCAGTTAAACGGCCATCATCCAGTACCTGTAGCAAGATGTTAAATACGTCCGGATGCGCTTTTTCGACTTCATCAAACAAGATCACACTATACGGTTTACGACGTACGGCTTCAGTAAGCACCCCACCTTCTTCATAACCGACATAGCCCGGAGGCGCACCAACCAAACGGCTGACCGAATGTTTTTCCATAAATTCTGACATATCGATACGCACCATGGCATCGTCGCTGTCAAACAGGAAGTTCGCTAAGGCTTTGGTCAATTCTGTTTTACCCACACCCGTTGGCCCCAGGAACAGGAATGATCCACTTGGACGGTTCGGATCTGACAGACCGGCACGTGAACGGCGCACCGCATTAGACACCGCAACTACGGCTTCATCTTGCCCTACCACACGGTTATGCAGAAATTCTTCCATATGTAGAAGTTTGTCACGCTCGCCTTGCAGCATTTTCGCCACAGGAATTCCTGTGGCTGCACTGACCACTTCTGCGATTTCATTGTCGGTGACTTTGTTACGCAGCAATTTTGGCGTTGCACTTTCATCGGCTTTTTCAGCCAGCTCAAGCTGCTTTTGCAACTCTGGAATCACGCCATATTGCAAACGTGCTGCCTCGCCCAGATCACCTTCACGTTGCGCTTTTTCAAGTGCTGTACGCGCCTGATCCAGTTTGATCTGTACGTCTTTATTGCCTTCGACCAGCGCTTTATCTGCGCGCCAGACTTCTTCTAGGTCATGATACTCTTTTTCAACTGTGGCGATCTGATCGGACAAGTATTGAATCTCAGCTTTGGCACCTGAGTCTTCATCTTTTTTCACCGCTTCCAGCTGCATTTTTAACTGAATCAGACGGCGTTCCAGTTTATCCAGTGCTTCTGGTTTAGAATCGAGTTCCATTTTGATGCGCGATGCTGCTTCATCAATCAGGTCAATAGCTTTATCCGGCAACTGACGATCGGTAATATAACGATGCGACATTTTCGCCGCCGCAATAATCGCGGAATCCAGAATCTGTACCCCGTGATGGGTAGCATAGCGATCTTTCAAACCACGCAGAATCGCAATGGTATCTTCTACGCTTGGCTCATCGACAAGCACTTTCTGGAAACGACGTTCCAGCGCTGCATCTTTTTCAATATACTGACGATATTCATCCAGTGTGGTCGCACCGACGCAGCGCAGCTCGCCACGGGCCAGCGCAGGTTTCAGCATGTTACCGGCATCCATCGCGCCATCACCTTTACCGGCACCCACCA
>DFCG01000011.1:22287-22643 GCA_002367455.1 Acinetobacter sp. UBA3060
CGGATTTCATCATCACGGCCAATCACAGGATCAAGCTTGCCTGCCAACGCACGTTCAGTTAAATCAATGGTGTACTTATTCAGTGAATCACGCTGATCTTCATGATTATTGCTCATGACTTTTTCATCGCCTCGAAATTGATTAATCACTTGGCCTAAAGTCTCTGCCTTTACGCCAATACTATTTAATAAGGTTTTGGTATTTCCGGTTTCTGCCAGCGCCAACAGCACCCAATCCGTAGATAAAAACTCATCTCCGGCTTTTTGCGCAAAGCTGTCTGCCAGATGCAATACTTTTGCCACTTCAGGACTGAGGTTGATATCTGCTGATGGATTGGTCAGGGTTGCCGCATTGCT
>DFCG01000011.1:22731-44528 GCA_002367455.1 Acinetobacter sp. UBA3060
ATATCAGTAATAATATTGGTATATATAAAGCAGATTTCAAGAGCGCCAAATAGAATTTTTATCTGCTTGTTCAGATGACCTGTATTGAATTTCCTTTCTGATCAATGAAGAAGACTTAAATGTGTCGCATCCGTTCCAGAACATCGATTACTTGGCTGAATCCTTGCGGCGTTTGGATCAGCCTACGTGGTAACTGATCATCTAGAGAGCGATTGGGTGAATTGATAAAAAGGCGCATTACTTCAAAATCGCCACCAGCAAGCTTAAACAATTGCTGATAATAAAGCGAGTGCCTGTTTTCCTTCACTCGTATGCGGAGCTAAATCATCCATTTGCACAAGCGATAATACCTCTTGCTCCGGGACGCCGAGAATGGCAGCAAGTTCCGATTGCGTAAGCTGTAATTGCTCGGCTATTCGACTCGTGGCTTTCACTAATACTGTAGTTGGTAATGTCGTGGCTTCTGGATTCATTTTTTAAAGCTCATCTTCTTATGTTCATTTGATTATGCCGTTTTTAATTTCTGACATCTAGGTTGTGTGGACTCAACTTTGTTAATTCTTAAAATAAAAACACCCTCATAGGAGGGTGCATTTCAATCAGCACAAAGTTAAGGTGCAGGGTTCGGCTGCTGACGGTGAATATCTTCAATAGCTTTAAGAATTTCTTCTGATAGATCGATTTCAAATGCCTGAATATTTTCTTTCAGCTGATCCAGATTGGTCGCACCGATAATGGTACTGGTCACAAAGAACTGCTGCTTGATAAAGGCCAAAGCCAATTGGGTAAGACTTAAGCCATGCTGTTCTGCCAGCTGGGCATATTGCTCGGTTGCCCATTCACTTTGCGGATTGCTATAACGGCTAAAGCGGGAGAACAGTGTTACACGCGCATTGGCAGGACGTGCACCATGCCGGAATTTACCGGTCAGATAACCAAATGCCAAAGGTGAATACGCCAACAAGCCCACACCTTCATAATGGGCAATTTCTGACATGCCAATTTCATAAGTACGGTTCAGCAGGTTATATGGGTTTTGTACACTGACAAATTTGGACAAACCTAATTTCTCTGCGAGGTGCAGAAATTTCATCGTGCCCCACGGGGTTTCATTGGAAAGACCAATATAACGGATACGGCCTTTTTTAATTTCATCCTGCAAGGCAGTCAGGGTTTCTTCCAGATCCGTTACGGCACGGTCTTCTGCCGCTTCAGCATTGCCATAACCCAGCTTGCCAAAGAAATTGGTTGGGCGTTGCGGCCAGTGTAACTGATACAGATCAATATAATCCGTTTGTAGGCGTGACAATGACTGGTCAATGGCTGCTGAAATTTCATCGGCAACGAAACGGGTTTGACCATCCCGGATATGGCTACCACCTTGCGATGGTCCGGCAATTTTTGAGGCTAAAAAGAGTTTGTCACGGCCACCACGTGCAGCGATCCAGTTCCCGATAATACGCTCGGTAGCACCTTGCGTTTCAGGTTTTGGCGGTACCGGGTACATTTCCGCAGTATCCCAGAAATACAGTCCCTGATCTAAAGCATAATCCAGTTGCTGAAAAGCCTGTTCTTGCGTGTTCTGCTCACCAAAGGTCATGGTGCCCAAACAAATTTCTGGCAAAAGAATGCCGGTATCCGCCAACGGTCTGAATTGCATAAAAACATCCTGTGAATTTTATTCAGTGAATTGAGATCAAGTGGGCTATAGCCTATCGGAATTATAAGGGGAGCTTAAATCATCTTTTCTGAGAAGCTTGTTCTAAATTTTTATGTATTAAGTAATGACGCATTAAAAAGCAAATCCGAAGATTTGCTTTTTAATATCTGGATTATTCGTCTATGGCACCATCTGCAACTGCTTCAGACGCTTCTTCTAGTGAAGCATCAAAGATCAGGATGGCTTTACCATCGGTTTCGATCATGCCCTGCTCTTCTAGCGTTTTCAGTACGCGACCCACCATTTCACGGGAACAGCCAACAATACGGCCAATTTCCTGACGGGTAATACGAATCTGACGGCCATTCGGCAAAATCATCGCTTCTGGCTGTGAAGACAGGTCGATCAGGCAACGTGCAATCCGGCCTGAAACATCAATAAATGCCAGATCAGTGACTTTACGTGTGGTATTTTTCANNGCAGTACGTTGTGGATTAACCTCGAATAGACCCATTTCCCCAAAGAAGTCACCCGCATTTAAATAAGCCACGACAATTTCACGATCATCATCTTCACGAAGAATGATAGATACAGACCCCTTCAGAATTAAATATAAAGATTTAGATTCTGATCCTGCATCAATGATCGTGGTACGTTTTGGATAACGATTAATATATGCACGTTTTAACAGTGCTTTCACGGATTCTGGTAATTGCCCCGGAGAAAGCGCATCAGTGCTTAATTGTGAAAAGTTTGAAGTCATGCTAACAGTTCCGATTATGGATAATTTATAGATCGCACAAGACCTAATGTGAACTTGTCACACAGTGGGATTGAAATTCCGTATCAACCCAATTTATGTTAGTGTACAGTTACTTGATAAATTTATAGCTTTTTTTAGGTAGTTGCAATGCAAACAAGCGTTCATTGGTTAGAGAATGTTGCTTTTGAAGCAAAAACTCAAAGTGGTCATAGCCTTATCATGGATGGTTCAGCTGAATACGGTGGTGAAAACCGTGGTCCCCGTCCTATGGAACTGCTTTTAACGGGTCTGGGCGGTTGTGCGTCTTTTGATATTGTTACCATTTTAAAGAAGGCTCGTCAGGATATTACCGATGTACGCTGCGAATTAAAGGCTGAACGTGCAGATACAATTCCGGCAGTATTCACGAAAATTCACTTGCATTTTGTAGTGACCGGCAAAGCGATTAAAGAGAAACAGGTCGCAAAAGCCGTAGAACTTTCTGCTGAAAAATATTGCTCTGCCAGCAAAATGCTGTCTGATGGCGGTGTTGAAATCACCCATGATTATGAAATAATCGAAGCAGAATAAAATCTAGATTCTGTAAAAAAAGCGGCTGGAAAAGCTGCTTTTTTTGTATCAGAAAATTGCCTTTTCTCAGAACCGCTGAACTGAATACTGATTGCCATCTTCAAAGCTCAAGATATTTTCTGGAAATCTTAAGGCGCCGAGTCGATGTCTGAACGCGACACCCTGTTGACGATCGAGATAGCGTTTACCCACTGAATAATCCACACAAAATACGTTTTGTTGCTGTCCATACCATTGCAGTGCATCGATCGATTTGAGTAAACCGGTTTTTTCTTCAGTAGATTTAAAGTTCCGCCAATAATGTCCAGTAATGACTGGAATTTGGTCGGTATAGCTGTCCCACCATGGCACGCGGTCGATCATCCGCCACCTTCCACCGGCATAAATCGGTTCTAAGGCGATTTTTTCCGCACCAGAAGTAATGACCCGAATCGGATTGTGCATTTGCTCACGTAGCTCTTTTTCTGCGAGATGTTGCAATAAAGGTAAAGTTGCAGCTGGGTCTTTGAACTGGTGTTGGTATTGTTGCTGTTCATTCTGTATTAATTCATTAATACCTAAGGCTTGCAGATCCAGCGCTGTATGCTGAGCAAAATTAGCATAGGCTTCACCAAGTGAAGTAAAACCAGAATTGCGTAATTGATCAATTGATCCTTGATGCCAACAGGCATGCACAACACGCAGCTGCTCCGACTCCAAGGCCAACGGTAAGCTATTTAAAAAACCCAGAATCCATTGTCGATCTTTGACTGAGGCTTGGATCGAATCAAAAGGTTTCAGATCATCCTGATGCGGTGAACCAAAAAACCAGCCATTGCCTTCCCGCAAAGTATCGGTCAACAGGTTCAATTCATGATTACCCATCACACATTGTGCATAGCCTTCATCTACCAGCTGTTTGACGCGTTTGATCACCGCAATACTGTCTTGCCCCCGGTCACATAGATCACCGACAAAAATTAGTTTGCGCTGTTCTGGATGATGACCATTCCGGTCATAACGTAATACCTGGATCAGTTGTTCCAGCGCGGCAATCTCACCATGAATATCCCCTACGATATCCACGGGACCAGTGAAAGCCTGCTGTATAAATGAGTACTTCATTTATGCATCCTGAATTAAGTCTAAAACAGAATATATCCCTAATAAGTATCCTTTAAATTTATGAAGATCTGAATACAGAATGAATCATCATTTAAATAAATCAATGTTCAGTATTGTAAGTTTAAGTGAAATCATGAGCTTAATTTTTATGAAGACGCTTATCTTGTTCTTAAAAGTATTGGCAAATGCCGACTATGCTGCTTGAATATTTAAGAGCTTGATCTGATATTTTTATATTTGATATTTAGTTCAGTGGAGGCTGAAATACTTATGAAATAAAAAAAATTACATTTCAATAGCGTAATAAAAAAAGCCCATTCTTAGAATGAGCTTTTAGAATCTTGGTAGGTATAAGCAGACTCGAACTGCTGACCTCTACGATGTCAACGTAGCGCTCTAACCAACTGAGCTATACACCTAGAATGCTTGGCATATTATAAATTTTTCCGACCGAAAACAAGCCTTTTCATTTAGTTTTTAAAACGTCCGCGCAAGTTTTAAGCAAATCCTTGAATTTTTTCACTTCTTGCTCAGTTGTTGAGATTCCCGAGTACAGATTTTTTTCAAAGATTTGGATAGCTTGAATAAATGCTGTCTGGTTTTCAACCTGAGTCTGTTGGGATAAACGCTGCATCCAGTGATGAAAAGTTTCAGCGGGCTGTTTTTTGAGATGATCAGCTAAAGATTGATTCAGTTGTTGAATCGCACGATCAAATGGAGATTGAGCCTGTCGGGCTTTCAGATAAATTCTGAACACATAGGCCAAAATCAATAGTGCAATACTGCCCAGTAAAATTATGACACTCGAATAAACTGAACCGAGTCCTAATTTTGATAACCAGCTCTGTTGTGATTCTGCATTATAACCCACCACCTTACTTTGCCATTGGTAGCTGGCATAATCGCTCCAAACACGTAGTTTGGTGATCCATAGATTATGTTGCGAGTTCCAGGTCGACTGATTTGCCGATCCCCATGCATCCTGCGAAAGCAGATTTTGCATGCCATCATCTATGCGCTGTGGAGCAATCATAGCGGTTGGATCAAAGCGCTGCCATTTCTGATCAATCCAGACCTCTGTCCAGGCATGCGCATCGAGCTGCCGGACTTCCCAGCTCATGCGATCTGGTGCCAACTCCCCCCCCTGATAGCCGGTGACCACCCGTGCAGGAATCCCGACATAACGCATCAACATCACGAAACTCGAGGCATAGTGTTCACAAAAGCCTTGCCGGGAATTAAACAGGAACTCATCAATCCGGTTTTGTCCTAATTGGCCCGGCTTTAAGGTATAAACAAAATTATTCTGCTGATACCAGTTCAAGACTTTCTGTACATAACGCCGAGGATCTTCCGCACTTTGCGTATAGAGACGTTGTGCTAATTGTTGCGCTCGCGGGTCAAGTCGGCGCTGCACCTGAGTATTCGTTCGCTCGATATATTGCGTTGGCAAAGCCTGAGGGTCATATCCCGTTCCGATCCATTGTAACGAAATCGGTTCAACACGTTGCGTGAGCCGTCTCGGCACAATGCTCCAATCCTGACGGTTATAATAACGGCGTTCCACAGGTATCGATTTTTCCAACCCCATGATCCAGAACACCGAAGGATCCGCAGCCAGATATTGGTAGTTCCAGCCTGTAGGTACGGGTGAAGTATCCATCGGTTGTCGCATTAAAGGCTGCTGATTGACGAAACTGCTGGTCCAGCGTTGCCCATCATATTCATCTAGCACCAAGGCTCGCCAATAGAGTTCTGAGCGTGGCGGAAGCTTGCTGATATCACCAATAATCCGGAAAGCAAGGGCACTGGATTGGGATAATTCAGCAATATCCCCAGGTGACATACTATCGCCAATGCCGGTCACACCCTTATTTTCAGGAATGGGAATATGCCAAAGTGGTGGCAAGCGCGGAAAGAAAATAAACAGCAAGATAAAAAATGGAACAGCGTACAAGATAAACTTGCCCACATGTTTGGCATCCTGTTGCAATGCTGCGCGCTGAGTGATCTGCTCCTGCTCAAAATCGCTAGTCTGAATCCGGTACAAACCAATCAGACAGCTGATTAAACACAGCACGATCACAATCGCCATCCCAAAAGATTGGCTATATAGGAATGAGCTGGCAGCAACAAACAGGGCAAAATTAAACAGGATAATCAGGTCTCGTTTATTTTTGCTTTCCAGTGATTTGGCAAATAAAAATGTAGATAAAACAGCTACTCCTGCATCTACGCCAATAAAGCTTTGATAATTCAAATAAATACTGCCCAGTGCCAACGCCGTCAGCAGAAAAGTACCAATTTTTGGAAATGGCTGCTGACGCTTCTGATAAATCCAGATACACAGAATACTGATGGCAAAAATTATACTAAGTAGCACAGGAATAAATGCCATTTGGGCGATGAGAATCAGCCCCAGAGTCAGTACAATCGAGGTACAGATTTTTGCGTTCATCGTTTCTTTATCCACTTTAGGCCTGCGCCAACAATTGTTTGGCTTTCCGTAGTTGTTCTTCCCCTGCTCCTTGTGGCAACTCGGCCTGTGGCAAATGCAGGCTATAGGCACATTGCTGCTGCTCGCACTGCTCGACCAGACCCATTACAAATTCAAGTTTTTCTTCATGTGACTGGCTTGGCATATGCTCATAATGAATCTCGATACTGTGTTCATCCTGATATTGTTCAAAGACTTTGACATATAAGCCTTGTCCACGCGCAAACTGCTTCCAGGAGACAGCCTGCAAGGAATCCCCAGACTGATAATTGCGTAATTCACGAAATTCATCCATATCCGGTTCAAAGCGATTAAAGTAATATTTATTTTCAGCCGTAAAAGCTTCAGCCTTAGGAGCAATCCAGGCAGAATGTTGATGATAAAGATAGGTCCAGGCTCGAACCAGACCAAAGGGATAAACCGAATAAATCTGAATGATCGGGTAATCAAACTTGCCACGTTGCTCTGTGTAAAATGGCAGGATAAATTGCTGCTTTGCTGCATTCAGATAAAATTTTGCTATCTGATCTCCTGCCTTGATATATACATATCGCGGACGAAGCTGCTGCTGTTGAAAATAAAAATGTAGATTCAGGCTATTTCCTACCTGACCAATATCATCTGCAATTAATTCAATTTTCAAGTCATGCAGTTGTTTGAAAGTCAGATAGAAACTAACACACAGCACGGCACTGATTAAAAAACAAAAACCTAAAATCAAGTTATTGGCATAATTCACTCCGGCCACAAAGGTGATCAAGATCAAAACAAGATACAGATAGCCCTGCCGATAAATAAACACCAGAACATCTTTCTGTGAGAGCTGTTTCTGCTGTGAAAATTGAAAGCGTTTGGCCAGCCATTTTTGCCAGGTTCTATCCAAGAGAAAACTCCTTTAGCTGACCGAAACCTGTTGCATGACATTAAAGGCTTCTGCCTCACTTAAACCCAGACGATGTGAAGTCACCGCAACAAATACAGCCTGTACATCATCCGGCGTGACAAAGGCACGTTGCTGAATCAGGGCATGTGCTTGTGCTGCACGCTTCAGGGCCAGAAGGCCACGCGTAGAAAGTCCATGGCGGCTTTTACGGGTTTCTTCTGCCAGATCAAGCAAATATTCCTGAATCGCTTCACTGATAAATATCTGATGCGTCAGACTTTGCAGATCCAGAATTTCATCTTCAGTAAAAATATGTGCCAGACTGGCAATCAGGGCAAAACGAGATTCCTGCTGTAATAACAGTTTTTCTGCATGGCGCGATGGATAACCTAAAGACAAACGCATCAGGAAACGGTCCAGTTGGGATTCCGGCAAAGCATAGGTTCCACTTTGAAACAGCGGGTTTTGTGTGGCAATCACCCAGAAAGGTTTCGGTAAGGCATAACGCACGCCATCAATGGTGGCATAGCCTTCTTCCATGGCTTCGAGTAAGGCACTTTGGGTTTTGGGACTACAACGGTTGATTTCATCTGCCAGTAAAATCTGGGTAAAAATCGGGCCTTGTTTAAACTCGAACTGATGTTCTTTCTGGTTAAACATGTTAATACCGATGACATCACTGGCCAGCATGTCATTGGTAAATTGGATCCGCTGGAACTTTAACCCAGCCAGATGTGCCAGACTGCTGGCTAATGTAGTTTTACCCAATCCGGGTAAATCTTCAAATAAGACATGTCCGCCTGCAATCAAACAACAGAGTGCCAGTGTGGTCTGGGCCTGCTTATCCAACACAATGGCATTAACTTCTTCAAAAAAACGCTGGATCTTGGGTGCATAACTTGCAATTTTTTGTTCAAGCACAGTATTGATGTGTGCAATGTCGTTATTTTCCTTTTGTTTCATGCCCCAGATCACAATAATTTCCTTAATAAAACATGGCCTAAGATTAACATACACTGAAATTTAAATTTTCCCAAAAGATCAATCATCTGTCTGTGTAACTGAATAAAAATACTGATTAGAAAATGGCGAGGATTTAAATAATAGAAGAGTCAAAATGATCAGGTTAAAAAGAAGTAAGAAGCGCAGAAAACAAATAAAATGATCGACACAAATAGAGATCATTTTTCTTTTCGCTCAAATCTCAAAATACCAATCTGAGCTCATCCATCTATTTGAAAAGAATCATACTTAAAAGGTATAGAGACTTAAGCGATTTCATGGATTTTTATAATAAAACTTTTCTACGCTAGCTCAATCAATGACCTCAGATTTAACGCGATCGTCTATTCCTCATATTAATTTTTAACGATAAAAAAAAGCGCCCCGAAAGGCGCTTGCTATGAATTAATGATTAACACGGACACTTCTTCATATCACCGCCCGCAGATGGATAACGGGAATCCACACAGTGACGATAAAATGTTTTCGGGTCCATGGCTTCCAGATCGGGATGATGCTTGCGCATATGCTCCACATAGGTCTGGTAATCAGGTACACCGACCATCAGACGGAAACTTTGCTGCAAACGTTGCCACAAGGTCGCAATCCGCGACCAGTTTTTCGGATTCAGGATTAAATCCTTTTGTGACATCACGGTCATTTTGATGATTTTATAAATCATCGTTTTCCCGCTTTTGGCAAACTTCAGATTCATAATATTTCCCTTAATGACCTTTCGCTGGCTGAATCTCTTCAGGATCGCGATAAATCGCTTCTGCTTCATGTACAGATGGCTCAGGATTTGCCAANNGCTACCGTCTGCATTTCTGCCACAGTTTTCGCTGGCGCTAGGATTTCATTATTGGCAATCGCCGTGTTGAAACGATCTGCCTGCGCCAAGAAACCAATCTTTGGATTTTCGTGGAAAATCTTTTGCCAGCCTGCTGTCATGGAAGTGATGAACAGGAACACTGTCGGGATAATTGTCACCCACACATATTTCTGTTTTTTCATCTTGAACAGAATGACAGTACCAAGAATGAGCGCCATCGCAGCCAAAATCTGGTTACCAATACCAAACAGCGGCCATAAACTGTTAATCCCGCCGAGTGGATCGACTACGCCCTGATAGACGAAGAAGCCCCAGCCTGCCACTGCAACCGCAGTACCCAACAGGTTTCCGAAGAAATTATGTGATTGTTTTACTGCTGGAATCACAATACCGACAGTATCCTGCACCATGAAACGACAGGCACGCGTACCNNGCCATACCAATTGCAAAAGTTGGCGCACCACCAGTACGCGACAGAATCGAGTTCTCACCCACTTCCTGTGCCAGTAAATTCAAGGCTTCAGGGGTTACCACAAAACCAAGGGTTCGCACTGCTTCTGCTGCGCTTTCTGCGGTAGTACCGAGCAAGGCTGCTGGTGAGTTAATCGCAAAATAAATTCCTGGATCCAGAATTGCAGCACAGATCAAAGCCATGATCGCTACAAAAGATTCCATCAACATACCGCCATAACCGATCATACGGATATCGCGTTCGTTGTTGACCAGTTTCGGTGTCGTCCCTGAAGAAACCAAGGCATGGAAACCGGAAATCGCACCACACGCAATAGTAATGAACAGGAATGGGAACATAGAACCTGCGAATACAGGACCAGTCCCATCAATGAATTTGGTAATCGCTGGCAGTTTCATTTCAGGCATGGCAAACAGGATACCCACGGCCAAACCTGCAATCACGCCAATTTTCAGGAAGGTCGACAGATAATCACGTGGAGCAAGCAATAGCCAGACTGGCAGTACCGATGCAATGAAACCATAAATGATCAGTGCCCAAGTGAGTTCAGTGCCAGAAAGCGTAAAGAACGGACCCCAATATGGATGTTGTGCGATGTTTTCACCGTAGATAATGCCCAGCATCATCAGGACAAAACCAATAATCGAGACTTCAGCAATTTTACCCGGGCGGATAAAACGCATGTAGATGCCCATAAAGATCGCAATCGGAATGGTGGCTGCAATACTGAATACACCCCATGGACTGTTAGTCAGTGCTTTAACAACGACTAGCGCCAATACTGCCAGAATGATGATCATCACGCCCAAGGCACCGAGCATCACGATAATACCGGCAAAGGTTCCGAGTTCCTGCTTGGCCATCTCACCGAGTGATCGACCGTCACGACGGGTGGAAATAAACAGTACCAGAAAATCCTGGACTGCACCGGCAAGCACCACACCGACTAACAGCCAGATCGTACCGGGTAAATAGCCCATTTGTGCTGCCAAGATCGGACCGACTAAAGGACCTGCACCGGCAATCGCTGCAAAGTGATGGCCAAACAAAACGCTTTTGTTGGTCGGCACATAGTCCAGACCATCGGCCAGACGATGCGCAGGCGTTAAACGGCGTTCATTCAGCTCAAATACTTTGGTGGCGATAAACAAACTGTAGAAACGGTAAGCAATGCTATAGACACAGGCGGCGGCAAGTACCAGCCAGACTGCATTGACATGCTCACCCCGACTCAGTGCTAGAACTCCAAAAGAGACTGCACCCACAATGGCTACCAAAAGCCAAATCATTTTCGAAGTCAGCGTCGACTTCTTTTGTAAAGTTTCCATTCAATCCCTCATATTGTGATGCATACAAATCAGCGTGATTGTTGTTGTTCGAGGTACTGCTGTTTTCCCTTGCGACTTTACGCCTGTTCTTTCGCTTTTCCTCTAAGACTTTGGCATAAAAAAAGGGATGATTTAAATCATCCCTCTCGATAATAGTCTATTTTCAAACCATTATGCACGTTCTAAATAATCACCAGTACGGGTATCTACACGAACGCTTTCTTCTTGCTGTACGAATAATGGAACACGTACCACAGCACCTGTTTCAAGTTTCGCTGGCTTACCGCCACCGCCAGAAGTATCACCACGAACACCTGGATCAGTTTCAACGATTTTAAGTACTACGAAGTTCGGTGGAGTCACGTTTAAAGGCACGCCATTGAACAACATGATGGTACATTTTTCATTTGAATCGTCTTTTAACCATTTTGCAGCATCGCTCATTGCTGTTTTATCAGCTGCGATCTGTTCAAAGGTAACAGGATCCATGAAGTTCCACATTTCGCCATCGTTGTACAAGTATTCCATTTCTACTTCAACGATATCAGCCGCTTCTAGGTTCTCGCCTGATTTGAAAGTTTTTTCCAGAACTTTACCTGATTTAAGGTTACGTAATTTTACGCGGTTAAAAGCTTGGCCTTTACCTGGTTTTACGTATTCGTTTTCCATGATTGAACATGGGTTGCCATCAAGCATAACCTTAAGGCCTGACTTGAAATCATTCGTAGAATAATAGGCCATGACTGGCGCACTCCAAACTTACTAACTTTAATCTATTGATGCTATGGGCTGTTGCGATGTCATTTAGCAAGTCTGACACGAACATTGAGTTGCCACATGCACATTCATTTGATGTTGCGTATTCTAAATGAGCAATACACTTTGCCGCAATGAAAAAATCCGCTTTCACCCACTCAGGTTGTTTAAGTTACAATCAGACATGAAAATCCTTTGTTTATTCATGTCTTGCTCAACGTTAAAATACCATCAGGCGAGCACGAAGATCAGCATAGCTTAATCACTCTTTATTTTATAGCGCAGTGGATTATTGCGCTTCCGCACAAACTGTTAAACTGTGCCCATCAGGCTTTGTCCTCTCACTTATTATTGTTAATCTTCCGGCATGACGAACTATTTATATCAAGAACAAAACTGGCAATCACAGCTCAGCGACCTGATCACTGATCCACGCGAACTGCTTGAAGTGCTACAACTCGCACCTGAACAGCTTCTCTCAGGCGCCATTTTAGCTTCTGAACAGTTTAAACTGCGCGTACCACGTGCTTTTGTGGGCAAAATGCAGACCGGAAACCCTTTAGACCCATTGCTTTTACAAGTGCTGCCCCATCATCTGGAACTGGAAGAACATCCAGGATTTGTTACCGACCCCTTGGGCGAAGAACAGGCCAATCAGCAACCCGGCGTACTGCACAAATATAAATCCCGTTTCTTGCTGACACTGACTGGTGCCTGTGCTGTACATTGCCGTTATTGTTTCCGCCGGCATTTCCCCTATCAGGAAAATCTGCCTAAAAATGAAGACTGGATAAATATCAAGCAATATCTGGAAAGCCAGCCTGATATTAATGAAGTGATTCTGAGTGGCGGTGATCCACTAACCTTATCGAACCGGAAATTAAAAACCTGGATTGAACGATTAGAATCAGTACCACATCTCAAATTCTTAAGAATACATTCACGAGTTCCTATTGTGATCCCCAACCGAGTCGACGAAGAGCTACTTAGCATGTTAAAAAACAGTAGGCTACGTATTATTCTGGTGGTACACTCAAACCATGCATCGGAGCTGGATGACTTCACTTGCAAGCGTTTAAACCAACTGGTTCAACAGCAGATCACCGTTCTGAATCAGGCGGTTTTATTAAACGGGGTGAATGATTCTGCTCAGGTTTTAGTAGATTTAAGCTATCGCTTGTTTGATGCCGGGGTCATGCCTTATTATTTACATGTACTTGATAAAGTAAAAGGTGCGCATCATTTTGATTTAGCGCCTGACCATATTAATGAGATTTATACAGAAGTTTTAGCGAACCTGCCGGGGTATTTGGTTCCTAAACTGGTTCGAGAAATAGCGGGCGAGAAGAATAAGACACCGCTTTTTGGGGTTTCAACATTTTTGAGTTAAATAATAAAGATGAGCACGCATACTTCAGACATTTTTCAGACACCGACGGAACTTAAACGAGAGCAGTTGAGCTTTTGTCCAACCACTGCCAAGGCTTTGCAGGAATGGGTTGCGGGGATTTCGATTCTACAACTAGGGAATTCATCCAAATCCCTGTTTAATGCCTTATTGGAAGTTTCTGAGCTGAAATGTACAGAAACCCTGCGCTTTGACCTGATTCAGGTCTTGCATCCCACCCTTGAAAATGTCCTGACCAGTCTGGAAAAGCATTTCGTCAATCAGGGCCTGATCACTTCCGACCGGAATGACCAGATTATTGAGCTGGCTATGCTGCTGCGCAGTCATTTTGCCAAAATTTATATCGATATCGTCAAACGCTGTAATCATCAGCTGACCCATCAGAAGTTTTCGCTATTTTCTCTAGGCAAAAAGAAGAGCATTCAAACTGCCCGGATGGTGTCGATTTATTATGCCCTGCAACAACTCACCCTTCTGTTATATCAACAGCATATGCTGTATAGCACGCCAGGTCTGGGACAATGGCTGGCTGCCCATCAACTACTTGAATGTGCCATAGACAACAATTTCTATCAAAGTAATATCAATCAGGTATTAGGCACCCAGCATGAAATCCAAAATATTGCACATGCCTATGCACAGCTGATTTTACTGGATATCTTCAATACTCATCAGATCCGGCCTGCAGAAATTCAGGGCCTGTATCTATGCAGTTTTGACTGGGCCAAACTGGTNNCTGATGGATCATTTAACGGGTACTCAAAGCAAAAATGCGCAGTATCTGTCGCGGAATGAAAAACTGTTCCTGACCCCTGCACTGCATTTTCATATCTACAATCTGCTCTCGAACAATGTCGAGCGTCGTCATGAACGTTATGAATATTCAGCACAGATCAATATCTGCTTTGGCTTGAGCGTGGCGCATTTTTACCTGTCTAAAGGTAAAAACTTCAATGAAACCCTGGAACTCGATGCCAATTATAATTTCCAGAGCGAAAGCAGTTTTGTCAGCTCGATGGAAAATACGATTCCAAGTGCCTTTAGCAGTATCAAGGCGCTCGATCGCGAAACGAAACAGATTCATAGCGCTGAAGTTCTGGATATTAGTGTCAATGGTTACCGGATTAAATGGACTGGTATTACACCTGCCAATTTAAAAACTGGTGAATTTATTCTGGTTCAGGAAAAAACCCAGAGCCAGTGGCGGGGCGGTGTGATTCGCTGGATCAAGCAGTCAACGGATAAGAGCCTAGAAATCGGGCTGGAAATTTTGGCACAAGAGCTCTTTCCTTGTGCAGCTTATACTCGTACCGAACGTCATCATGTCAACTATCAGCCTGCCCTGTTGGTGAAAATGACGCAACTGGATCAGGTCTCGACCAGCCTGATTGTCTCTGGTTCACAGATGTTTAGGGAAAAACAAACCATTCATTTACGTCTCGGTCAGGAAGAACTCAAAATCTATCTGACCAAAGCACAACTGATTACGCAGAGTTTCATCCGTTTTGATTATGAATTATTGAATGATCAGGAAGAAGAGATGATCGAAAACTTTATCGATCAGCACATGAATGAAAGCAGAAATCATGATTTATGGGAAGCATTGAAGTGAGAAATCCATTATTGTCTAAAAAGTTAAAACGTACTGAAACACGTTTACTGATTATTGATGATAATCAAATTAGATATAACCAAATCCGTGATCTGCTGACCAGTAATGATTATCAGGTGGATGCTGTCCTGCTGGATGATCTGCAATCTTTTGAAAAACAATTAAATTTCAACTGGGATCTGATTATTTTTGGACGTGCCTACGACCTGAAATATGAACAGGCCTTAAGTTTGGTGCGCCTTTCGCAGCAACCTAATCTGCCGATGATTTTGCTTAAACCGGATGATTACCAGGCTGAACAATATGCGCAATATATCCGTAAAGGGGTATATGACATTCTCAATTTTGACTACCTGGAACGCTTTTATGTGGGACTGGTCCGAGCATTGTCATTTAGCCGTTTGTCACAGTCTCAGCAACATTTAATGACTGAGCTGGAAACAGCACAAATTCAGGCACAATCTTTAGTAGACGACAGCAACCGTGCTGTTGCCACCATTCAGGAAGGGATTCATATTCAGGCCAATGCGGACTACCTGAAACTGTTTGGCTTGCAAAATGAAGATGAGATTATTGGCCTACCGCTTCTGGATCTGCTCCAGCCTTCAGATTTGAATGATTTTAAAACGCGTTTCAAAAAGATTTCTCAGGGTCAATTTGATTTAGGTCGAGTCGAGATTCAGTCTCTGAATCCGCATGTGTCCGCATCTAACCCATTAAAATTGGAATTCTTGCCTTCAACTGCTGAAGAAGATGCAGTGCAAATTAGCATTGATACCCAATCTAAAACAGTTTCTTCTGAGAAGACTCCTGGAAAACCAAGCGTTTTTCAGTCACTTAAACGTGAACTGAACAAGCAGTCTGCACCAGTGAATGCCTTGGTCACTTTCTCTTTAAGTGCATATGATCCGGAAGTTCTACAGTCTGACTGGACCACTTTTAATGGATACTTTGATGCAGTCAAAGAATTCCTCAAGGAACAGACCCATATTCCCCTGTTTAAACTGGAATATGATGTCGTTGTCGGTCTGTTCCAGGCAGACTCTAAAGCAATTCTTGAATCCAAACTGATCAGTTTAAATGCCTTAAGCAAACCGCAACTCATTACAGTGGGACAAAAGTCATTCCCTCTAAATTTGCGCTTAGGCTATGTCACGCTTGAACAGGGTTTGCAAGATGAAATGCATTGTAATACGCTGATTGGACAAGCATTCTCGACATCTTTACCTCAAGCAGAAGCTGTACCTGAATTTAAACTCGACATTCCAGCCTCACTGAGCAGTCCAAGCTCTTTAGATATGCCGAGTATAGACTTCAGTGTTGCTGAAACACCAGTTACCAGCTCAACAGTTGCAGCTGTCAGTCCAGCAGTCACCTCTATTCCTAACGCTACACCTTCTATTTTGAAAGCCTTAAGTGAATGTCTAGAACGTGGCGAGATCCATTTAAAGTATCAGCAACTCTATGATAAAGAAGATACGCGTTTATATACCTATGAAGTGACCAGTGGCTTTATTTTTGAGAATAAATGGCAGGATATCTCTAGCCTTTTAGAACTTCATGAAGATGATGAACTGTCCATTAAACTGGATCGCTGGATTCTGGTTGAGGCCAGTAAACAGCTACACAACTTTATTACCCAGTATCCTGATGCAAGCTTAATTGTCAATTTGAACCGTGCCGTGCTATTTAAAGACCGCACCTTCCCGGAATTTATTTCCAAGCTGATTACGATTATTCGCAGCAAAGTGAAGCACCCGCTAATCTTGCAATTCTCAGAAGAAGATATTTTACTGAATCAGCAAGATGCACAAAAATATCTACGAGTGCTGTATGAACATGGTGCGCTGATTGCACTTCGTGATTTTGGTCAATCAATGTACAGTCCAAATTTACTGCGCGAACTGGAACTGGATGGTGTTAGCTTACATTCGAGCTTAACCAATATGCTTAATAAAGACACCGAGATTGAGCAGTTACAGGAAAAAATCACCAGTTACAACGAAATTAAGCCACTCAATATCCTGATTCGTGAATTAAATGATATGACACTTTTCGCGAATGCCTGGAACGTGGATGCCCGCTTTATTCAGGGGAATTATTTCCAGAAAAAACTCGATCATTTGATTGATGTACAAGATCACTAAGATCTTGTACAAGCCTGCGCATTTAGGAAATCGAATGATAATTTTTTAAATTGCAGGCACAAAAAAAACGGGCTTAAAGCCCGTTTTTTCATTTTGGGTATTAACGTTTAACAGAACGTGACATACCAGCAAAACGTTGTTTGAACTTGTCGATACGACCGCCAGTGTCAACGTTCTTTTGCTTACCAGTGTAGAATGGGTGGCAAGCTGAACATACGTCTAGATAAAGAGTTTCTTTACCAAGAGCTGAACGAGTTTCGATTACGTTACCACATGAACAAGTAGCAACTAAAGTTTCATATTTTGGGTGAATATCGGCGCGCATCGTCGATTACTCCATTAGATTCAAGAAGGTTTAGCTGTCATCGCTATTGATCACTCTCAAATGAGGAAGCAGGAACATCGTTCATGCAGATCAACACCACAACAGACCATTCTTTTGGCCCACCGAGACGGATACCGTCAGAGCTAAGCACAACAAGTGGGCGTCATTATACGTGAAACGAATTCAATATGCGAATTATTCTTCAGCTTCTGATCCAGCCTCTTTGGCCCACAGATTGGCAATAATCCCGCAGACCATCAACTGAATCTGATGGAAAATCATGATCGGCAGGACAATCATGCCCAGCGGCTGGCCAATAAATAAAATTTGCGCCATCGGTACTCCACTGGCCAGGGTTTTTTTAGAACCACAAAAGAATGCCGTTTTCTGGTCAGCGCGGCTGAAGCCCAGCCAGCGTGGAATATAAAGTGATAATAACATCACAATGGTGAGTAACACCGAGCAAGCCAGCAATAGCAGCAACAAGGTACTCAGGCTCACTTCATTCCACAGACCAGCCACTACGGCGCTACTAAAAGCGCCATACACCACCAGTAAAATCGAACCTTGATCGAAAACCTTGACGATTTTTGGCATTTTCATCATTTGTGGATAGATCCATGGACGCAGAATCTGTCCTAAAATAAACGGCACCAAGAGCAGCAGTGTAATCTGGATAATCGATGAAGTCGGATCAAAACCATGATCAGATTGACCGAGAATAAAAAATGCCACCAATAATGGGGTAATAAACATACCGATCAAATTGGAAAAAGAGGCGCTACATACCGCCCCGGCGACATTGCCATGAGCCACCGAAGTAAATGCGATCGAGGACTGCACAGTGGATGGCAGGAAACACATAAACAGGAAACCCCAATATAGTTCCTGTCCGAGCATCGGTAATAAAATCGGCTTGGCCAAAAGTCCGAGAATTGGAAACAAAGCAAAAGTTAGCGCAAAAACCAAAGTATGCAATTTCCAGTGCATAATGCCTTGCAGCACAGCTTCACGAGACAGTTTGGCGCCGTGCAGGAAAAACAGGATGGCGATCGCTCCTGTCGTCACCCAGCCAAAGACTTCAGCCGCCTTCCCCGAAACTGGCAACACACTGGCCAGCAAAACCATCACAAACAACAGTATCGTAAACCGATCCAATGCCAAGAACTTAAGCATATCCCTATAATCCCTCAGATTTTATTGTTTGATATAAAAATGCCCGGCTATCTTAACAGATGCCGGGCCCATGCTATGCACTCAGATTGATGTAATATTTTCATCTATACATGAATGCATTTCATATATCTCGCTACATCACACTTAGTTATTACGTGCATTGTTGTCTTGCTGGATCAGCTCGATCTTGTAGCCATCTGGATCTTCTACAAATGCAATTACAGTCACGCCACCTTTCATCGGACCGGCTTCACGCACCACATTACCGCCACGCGCTTTAATCTCTTCGCAAGCCTTGTAAGCATCATCAACTGCAATCGCGATATGACCATAAGCATTGCCCAGTTCATAGCTGTCTGTATCCCAGTTATGCGTCAATTCCAGTACGGTGTGATTTTCTTCATCGCCATAACCGACAAAAGCCAAGGTAAAACGGCCCTCTTCGTAATCACGCTTACGAAGCAAAGTCATGCCAAGTACTTCAGTATAGAACTTGAGAGATTGTTCTAAATTGCCTACACGTAACATGGTATGCAGCATGCGCATATTAATCATCCTTCTGTACAGATTGTTGTTGGTGTTCACCGAGCAGTTTTGCGACCCAAACCACCAGAATCAGGATCGGAATCCCGATTAGAGTAGTCATCAGGAAGAAATTCGGATAACCGATATTGGTGACTATAGTACCCGAATATCCGCCTAAAATCTTAGGGGTCAAAGTCATGAGTGAGCTAAAAATCGCATATTGAACAGCGGTAAAAGACACACTGGTCAAGCTCGACAAGAATGCAATAAACGCAGCACCAGCCAGCCCAGCAGCCAGATTGTCGACAATAATAGCAAAATAAAGCCACTTGTCGCTATAAGGTTTAATTACCTTACCACTGACTTCGACTGTATCTGAACTGCTGCCATCTACGACCGCTAAAGGCTGAATATCGAGATCTAGATTCTGGGTACTGGCCAAGTGATCATTGACCTGATAAACATGTATGGTTTGCTGTAGTGCTTGACCATCTTGCATCAGGACGGCACTGATAATATGTGCAGGTGACTGAATCAGTTGTTGTGCAGGAATCGCGGCAGTAAATACGCCTTCGCTTTCCAGTTTTGCATCAATATTCTGATCGTTGATTTGCAACACAATCTTTTGATTCTCTTGCAGTGCTTTACCGACATACTGGCCGCGCACTACAATGGTCTTGTCCTGTTCAGCTACAGTGAGGGTATTGTCACTGGTGATCGGCAGGATCTGTAACTGGGTGCTGTCCTGTTGTGCGGTCAAATATGGCATATTAACCTGCACTGGCGCTTGATTGGTATTATCTGCATTAAGATAAGCGGCTGACACTTGTAGCTGTTTGCTCTGCGCCAGCACTGCACTCGGTACATCTAGCTTCCAGTAACCCACTTCATCGGTCTCTGCCTGATAAACCTGATTACCGGCTTTAACTTCCACAGCTGCCAGTTTTTCACCAGACTTGACCAGGCCGATAAAAATCAGGTTGGTAGAACAGGCCAGTACGGCACCGACAAACATCAGTTTCATGATGTTCATCTTCTGGGCCAAGAGCCCGCCAAGGAAACCACCGACTAAAGAGAAAATCACCCCATAGACTTTAACGGCCTCGGCAATCTGTTCTTTACTGAAATTCAGGTCCTGATAGAACACATTGGAAATGACGCCGGCAATAATATCGGAAACCCGATAAAAACCGATCAGCAATAACAACACCAATGCCAGTTTCAAGCCATAACGTTTAAAGAAATCTGCAACCGGATTGACCCAGGTTTCATAGGCCATTTGCTTGTTAACCGCACCCATTTTTACCAAGCTTGCACCAATCGCAAANNACAAAAAATACGGCGACTAAACGGAAATAATCACTGCGCACATAGTGTTTTCGCACACGGTCAACCTGCGGCTCCCGAATGGACAGTGTGGTGATAATACCGACCAGCATGACAGCAGCCATCGCCAGATAGGTCCATTTCCAGGCATTATAGATATAGTTGCCTTTCGCAGTTCCCAAATAGGCCGCCAGAAACAAGGCACCAGCACCGGCCACAATCATCCCGATCCGGTAACCTGCATTATAGGTGGAAGCCAATACGGTCTGCATCTGGGTTTCCGCCAGCTCAATCCGGTAGGCATCAATCACAATATCCTGCGTTGCTGCGGAGAAACCAAGCAGGACAGCACCGAGCGCCATTTGCTGTAAATGTGTGGCACCCAAAGCCGGATCAGAAAAGGCCATAATGGAAATGGCACAGACAATCAGAATCTGCGCAATCAGCAACCATGCACGACGACGTCCCAGAACCTTGGTCAGAAAAGGGACAGGAAGTTCATCAATGAGCGGTGCCCAGACGAATTTAAACGAATAGCCCAATGCGGCCCAGCTAAAGAAAGTTACTGCACTTTTGCTGATTCCGGCCTCACCTAACCATAAAGACAGACTGGAAAAAATCAGAAGAATCGGCACACCAGCCGAAAATCCCAAGAACAGCATGATCAATGCACGTCGATCTAAAAATGCTGTAAATGCGGATTTCCAACCCGTCGTTTGTGTTGTCATTGCTTTATTATTTTCCGCAGAAAAACCAATTGCTGCTATTCAATCCTGTAATAGCGTATCTTTCAACAAGATTTATATATTTATCACATTTCCGGTTTTTTATTTTCTGGCAAAAGCGACATGTTGGCTTGAATTTTTCAAGTAAATCTGTATACCTTAACTCTCATCAACGTAATATTTCGTTTTGGATTTTCAACAGTGACCCAGAGACTCGATCAAATTAATTCTTCTATTGCCAGCAACACCAGCACAACTCCACAAAAAATCCGCTCAGATTTACTTATCTCTGCATTTGAACAAAGCGAAATTAAAAATACTCTGGACCATACCCGGTTAACATCCACCCAGCTGACGCACATTCCAAACTTAGAAAAAATTCCTGCGTCAACCAAACGGATCAAGCCCCTGAATAACTTTTTGGGCCAAGATCGCGCACGCGCCTCAGTTGAGGCCGGGATTGCCCTGCCTTATTCCGGCTATAACATTTTTGCTGTCGGTACCGCAGGTCTCGGTAAACGCACCATGGTGAAGCGTTTGCTGCAACAGCACGCCAAAACTATGGAAACCCCGAATGACTGGGTGTACGTCAATAACTTTCAGAACCAGCGTCAGCCGATTGCGCTAGAACTGCCCCCGGGTCAGGGTCCAAAATTCCAAGCCATGTTGAATCAAAGCTGGCAAAC
>DFCG01000168.1:0-3537 GCA_002367455.1 Acinetobacter sp. UBA3060
AGGTAACATCATCGTTCGTCAACGTGGTACAGAATTCCACGCTGGACAAAACGTTGGTATGGGTCGTGACCATACATTATTTGCTACTGCTGATGGCGTAGTAAAATTCGAAGTGAAAGGTCAATTCGGCCGTCGCTACGTATCTGTTGACGCGTAATTCGCTGAGATAGAAAAAAGCCCACAGTTATTGTGGGTTTTTTTATGCTTGAAAATTAATAGGCAGATTAAGCGACATTCCATAATGTAAAAATTGTCCTGAAATCTTCATAATGATGAACAAAAAAACCGGTTTCGAATTAATAACAATACAAAAGTTCTTATTTTCTATCATTTTAGCTTTTAATTTTCGTTTAAGATGAGCTATCAAATAAATTGCGATCACGCAAAATATAAAGGTGAAATTATGAATATGCTTCGTAAAACCGTCTGTGCTATGGCTCTGGGTGCAGTGACTTTAGCACCGGTGATGAGTACAACCGTGTTTGCTGCACCTGTGGCAGCTTCGGAGCAACAGGCAACAGCCAGTCTGGTCAAACAGCTCAATCATGTGCGTAGCATGACGGCAAATTTCGAGCAAAGCACCAAGGTGACCAATCCGAGAGCGACCCAGAAAAAAGGTTTGACTGCACAACATATGAATCAAACCTTTAAAGGGGTGATGAAAGTTGAGCGTCCGGGTAAATTCTATTGGGAAACGACCGCACCGTCGAAGCAAGTCATTGCAACCACGGGTAAAACCGTATGGATTTATGATCCTGACTTGCAACAAGCCGTTCGTCAAAGCTTAGATGAGCAGGTTGCTAATACACCGGCGTTATTGCTGTCAGGAAACACCAGCCAGATTATGCAGTCTTACCGGGTGACTCAGCCAAATAAAGGCAAAACCTATTACACGCTGTATCCTAAAAATACCGATGGTGTGTTTGAAAGCCTGACCATTAGCTTTGGCGCAAACAAAGCACCAAGCTTGATGATCTTGCAGGATTCATTGGGACAAACCACCAATATCAAATTTAGCAATGTAAAAGTAAATAGCAGTATTCCAGCCTCTACCTTTAACTTTACCCCACCAAAAGGTACGGACATCATTGATCAATAAGCATCAATATGAACCAAATAAAAAAGCAACCTTTCGAGGTTGCTTTTTTATTGCCGATCATCAGGATTGTTTTGGACAGACTACAAGGTTCAGCTATATCTAAACACGAGAGCATCTTAGAATAAATAAAAGTCGAGTCAATGAAATTGCAAAATTTTGGGAGCTCAGAATGAAGATTAATCTATTTAAAACTGCTGGAATCTACGCTGTCTTATTGATCACTATTGGTATGATGGGCTGTCAGCCTCAATCCAGCTCAGTGGCAACGCTTGCGCAAACAGACCGAGTCGTGCGGATTGAAGCCAAGACCGTTCCTGTGAAAGGGGTAACAAAAGTGGTGTGTGAAATAGAAGGTTGTGTGCGCTTCGATCTACAAACGGTGGACAGCAATATTGACTGGATTAATCAATATTTTATTGAGCGGATACAGCATACCGAACCTGTTGCATTCACCAAAATTACCCAGAAAAATCCTAAAAAAGCCGATGAGCCACATTATCTGGATCAGCGCTTTATCAAGGTAGAATTTATTGGTCAGCGTGCCCATCTGGCAACCTTTGCCTTGAGAAGTTCCAATCTGGCGAAGAACAAAAATGCTTCTCTGAAGCATGTGGAATATATCAATTTTGATCTAAAGCAGAGAAAGCGTTTGGCCCTCACTCAACTATTATTAAATGGTGGTGAGCAGAAACTGCTGAACGCAATCTATCAGGCCAATACTCAATGGCTGAATATAAAGAACATTCAACAACGGCAGTTAAAATTGAGTGATAACTATTATTTTGACAGGTCTGGTCTGGTGATGGTGTATCCGGCAGGCGAGTTAGCTCCGGCAGCAGCAGGAATGCCCGAATTAAAAGTGTCCTATGCGGATTTAAATGAAGTGATTCGCCCTGAATATTTAGCCATTTTGCAGCAGACAGCTTCCTAAATATTGTGCTAATAGGACGCAGCCAGGGTCTTGGTCACTGTATTTTTTGACGTTAAGAGCTTACACTATAGCCAGTTTTTTTCTTCTGCAAAGATTGATTATGATCGACCCGAAATTACTCAGAAATAATATTGAGGCTGTAAATGTAGCCTTAGCAAAACGTGGTGTTCAACTCAATGTTGAAGAGTGGGCATCTCTAGAAGCACGCCGTAAAGAGATTCAGTCCAAGACAGAAACCCTGCAAGCTGAACGTAATGCCGGTGCCAAACAAGTCGGTCAAATTAAAAAAGCAGGTGGCGACGCATCTGAAATCATGACACGCATGTCTGCGATTGGTGATGAAATCAAAGCGGCTGAAGCAGCACTGGCTGAACTGCAAACTGAGCTTGAAGAAAAATTATTATCTATTCCAAACTTGCCAGATGAAGCTGTGCCTGAAGGTAAAGACGAAAGCGATAACGTGGAAATCCTGAAATGGGGTACACCGCGTGAATTTGATTTCGAAATCAAAGATCATACGGATCTAGGCGAAATGATGGGCGGTCTTGAATTTGAAACCGCGACCAAATTAACTGGTTCACGCTTCAGTGTATTGAAAGGTCCATTGGCGCGTTTACAACGTGCCATTACCCAGTTCATGCTAAATACGCATACTGATCAAAATGGTTATACCGAAGCCTATGTGCCTTATCTGGTCAATGCAGATTCATTGCGTGGGACTGGTCAGCTGCCTAAATTTGAAGAAGATCTGTTTAAGCTGCAGGGTGAAAAAGAGTTTTATCTGATTCCGACTGCTGAAGTGCCAGTGACGAATTTCGTACGTGATGAAATTATTGATGCAGACCGTCTGCCACTGAAATATGCAGCGCATACGCCATGTTTCCGTAGTGAAGCAGGTTCTTATGGTCGTGATACCCGCGGTTTGATCCGTCAGCACCAATTCGACAAAGTCGAAATGGTTCAAATTGTGAAGCCTGAAACTTCGATGCAAGTGCTTGAAGAGTTGACTGGCCATGCTGAAGGTATCTTGCAAGCACTTGGACTTCCATATCGTAAAATTTTACTTTGTGGTGGTGACATGGGCTTTGGTGCAACCAAGACTTATGACTTAGAAGTTTGGGTACCAAGCCAAAATACTTACCGTGAAATTTCATCTTGTTCAAACATGGGTGATTTCCAGGCGCGTCGTATGAAAGCACGTTACCGTGCTGATCAGAAGAAAACTGAATTTGTACATACCTTGAATGGTTCAGGTCTGGCCGTAGGTCGTACTCTACTTGCAGTGATGGAAAACTATCAACGCGCTGATGGCTCGATTGAGATTCCTGAAGTATTACGTCCATATATGGGTGGTGCGACTTATATCGACTAATTGTCGATCTCAACATCCCTAAATGTGCATGAAAATTGCATAGACAGTCAGATTTAAAATTTTGAGGTAGTTCGTGGATATTTTTCCAATCTCGTTAAAGTTGCAACAGCAACCTTGTCTGATTGTCGGTGGTGG
>DFCG01000143.1:0-12609 GCA_002367455.1 Acinetobacter sp. UBA3060
AATGCAGTGGATGATATTCACAGCAAAACCTTACGCTTACTCGGTGATCCGACTTTAAGATTTGAAGAGGATCCGGTGCGCATGCTGCGAACCTTACGTTTTGCGGCCAAACTGAACTTTAATATTGATGAAGCGATTCTGGATGTCTTTACGCCGGAAATGACCCAGTTGCTGCGTGATGTTTCTCCACATCGACTTTATGATGAATCACAAAAACTTTTTACCATGGGACACTTGAATCGTGTCTTGCCAATGCTGATCGATTTCGGGATCTGGCAGCAGTTATTTGCAGATATCAAGTCTGAAATTACGCCGTTTATGGAACGTGCTGCGAAAAATACCGATCAGCGTATTTCTATCGGCAAGACCATCAACCCAGCATTTTTCTACGCGGTATTGTTATGGCAGCCATTTCTGGAACGTTGTGAATTCTATCTAAATAAAGGCGTGGTAGCGGCCGAATCCCGTGCCCAAGCCGGTCTGGATGTGTTAAAACGTCAGGCGACTCGCACTATTATTCCACGCTTTGCGGAAACCTTTATTCGTGAAGTCTGGGAAATGCAGACCCGTTTGCTGAATCCAAAACCACAGCAAATCGAAGCTTTGTCCAGCCATGCGCGTTTCCGTGCCGGCTTTGACTTTTTGCTGTTGCGTGAAAAATCAGGCGATGCAACTGCACAAGGCATGGGCAGCTGGTGGGATGCTTACCAGCAAATGAGCGGTGACGAGAAAGAACGGGCTATTAGCCAGTATAACCGTCAGCGTGCCAAGAGCCGTCGCAAGGNNAAACCTCTGTCGCATGTGGCAGCCAGTGCCAGCGGTGAAATTGGCGCAGATCATCCGATTATGAAACGTAAGCGGGTAAAACGTGATCTGAGCCAAGTGGTGTTTGGACCAACACAATGATCGTGACGTATATTGGCTTGGGCAGTAACCTAGGTGATTCACGCCAGATTCTGGCAGAAGCTGTACAGAAACTGGCGACCTTGGGGCAGGTGAAAACTTCGAATCTGTATCAAAGTCCACCGATGGGACCACAGGATCAGCCGAACTATCTGAATGCAGTGGTGCAGTTAAATACCGATCTGGCCGCTTTAAGCTTGCTGGATCGTTTGCAAGCCTTCGAGCAGGACGCAGGTCGGGTACGTTTACGTCATTGGGGCGAACGTACACTGGATCTGGACTTACTGCTCTACGGCAATGAGCAGATTCAAAATGAACGTTTAACTGTGCCGCATGTCGGGGTATTAGAGCGTGATTTTGTCCTGATTCCACTTCTGGATATTGATCCTGAAATACAGGTTCATGGACACAGATTAAAAGACCTGGACATCGTCAAACAGTCGACCCTCACGGTACTCGACGACAGCAACTGGGCAAATATTTAATTTTTAAGTGATGGTAGCTTCGTCAGAATTTTCAAGCATAGAGGAACATTTTCATGGTCAGTCTGAGTGATTTAAGACGCTTTAAAGCAGATGGACGCAAATTTTCATGTCTGACTTGCTATGATGCCAGTATGGCCAAAGCCATGGAAATTGCCGAAGTGGACAGCATTTTAATTGGCGATTCTCTGGGAATGTCAATTCAGGGGCGTGATTCGACTTTGCCGGTCACGGTTGCAGATATGGCCTATCATACGGCTGCGGTACGCCGTGGTAACCAGCATGCTTTTATCATGACTGACTTGCCATTTATGAGCTATGCTACCTTGAATGATGCCTTGCAAAGTTCGAAAACCGTGATGCAGGCTGGCGCGCAAATGGTCAAGATGGAAGGCGGTGCATGGTTGGCAGAAACCGTGCAAGTGCTGACCCGTAACGGTATTCCGGTGTGTGTGCATTTGGGTCTGACGCCGCAGTCGGTACATGTCTTTGGCGGTTATAAACTGCAAGCCCGTACCCGTGAAGCGGCCGATCAGCTCATTGCGGACTGTAAGGCAGTGGTCGAGGCGGGTGCTGCACTATTGCTACTTGAATGCGTACCAGCACAGCTTGGCCAGGAAATCACCGAACTGTTTCCGCAGATTCCGGTCATTGGCATTGGTGCAGGTGCAGCTACAGATGGTCAGGTATTGGTGGTTCAGGACATGCTCGGTTTGACTTTTGGACATACCGCAAAATTTGTACGTAATTTTATGCAAGAACAATCGGGTGCGACAGCCATTCTGGATGCTTTTAAAGCCTACCATGCTGCAGTTTTAGATGGATCTTTCCCGGCACCAGAACAAACTTTTCAGGTTGAATTGTAAGATGAAAACAGAAACCACCATTCAGGGCTTAGCGGCATCATTAAATCCGGCGCGTACCAGTCGCAAGATTATCGGTTTTGTACCGACCATGGGCAATCTGCATCAGGGACATTTAAATCTGGTGCGTGAAGCACGTAAGTTGTGTGATGTGGTGGTGGTCAGTATCTTTGTCAATCCGATTCAGTTTGGGCCCAATGAAGATTTTGATAGCTATCCGCGCACGCTTGAACAGGATCAACAACTATTGGCTGAAGTTGGTTGTGACATCGTGTTTGCGCCGACGGTTGAGCAAATGTATGGCAAAAAACCGCGTCTGACCAATATCAGTGTCTCTGACATTACCAATGATTTATGCGGTTTGCAGCGTCCCGGCCATTTTGATGGTGTGGCGGTGGTGGTCACTAAATTGTTTAATATCGTACAGCCGAATTACGCCTTCTTTGGCCAGAAAGATTATCAGCAATTGGCGGTGATTCGTCAGTTTGTACAAGACCTGAATATTCCACTGGAAGTGATTGGTGTACCGATTGCCCGTGCAGAAGATGGCCTGGCTTTAAGTTCGCGCAATGGTTATTTAAGCGAAGAGCATCGTGCAATCGCACCGGTCATTTATCAAAGCTTGCAACGGGCTGAACAGCAATTACATGCAGGCGTGGAACTGGATACGGTATTGGCCGAAATTCGTCAGAGCCTAACCGATGCCGGTTTCGTTGTTGATTATGTTGAAGCCCGCACGCCAGAATTACAAAAAATTCATACGTTTAATCAAGATCTTGTGTTATTTATAGCTGCAAAGCTGGGGAATACACGTCTGATCGATAACCTGCAGGTTAAATACACTGCCGGCTAAGATGAAAGGGTAGCATGCATGAAGCGCATTTTAATTGTCACAGGACAATCTGGTTCGGGTAAATCATCTGCATTACAGGTGCTTGAAGATCTGGGTTATTACTGTATTGATAATTTGCCTTTGGCATTGCTTCCCGAAATTGTGGCAAAACTGGACAGCGAAAACAATCTGGAACAGTTGGCGCTGGGCGTCGATGTGCGCAGTACCCGGGCAGATTTACAAGAATTTGATCATGTATTTGAGCAACTGCAACAGCATGGTTCGGTCGATATTATCTATCTGACCACGCAGGATCAGGAGCTGATTGCCCGTTTTAGTGCTTCGCGTCGGCCGCATCCTCTGGCGTCACGCTTTAAAAGTCTGAATCAATGCATTCAGGAAGAAAAAATCCTGTTAATGCCGATTCAGTTGCGTTCTACGGTGCATATCGATACCACCGATAAAAGCGTGCATGACCTGAAACATACTTTGTTGTCCAAGCTCGGACAGGCCGATAACCTGATCCTGATTTTACAATCTTTTGGTTATAAGCATGGCATTCCACTGGATGCCGATTATGTCTTTGATGTCCGGCATTTGCCGAATCCGCATTGGGAACTGGAACTGCGCAAATTTTCAGGGCTAGATCAGCCGGTGCAGGCGTTTTTACAAAAGAGCGATCAGGTCGAGGATATGTTCAATGATCTGTATCATTTTCTGGACAAGTGGTTGCCGACCTTTGCCGAAGGGCATCGTCATTATATGACCGTGTCGATTGGCTGCACCGGTGGTCAGCATCGTTCTGTTTATATTGTGGATAGACTAAAAAAAGCCCTTGAGGCAAAATGGTCTATTCAAGTCCTCCATCGAGAAATGAAGCACTGGTCATGATTGATACGACAGTTGACGTAATTAATAAACTGGGTTTACATGCACGCGCATCTGGTAAACTGATAGAAGTTACCACCAAATTTCGTTCCAGTATCCAGATTGGCAAGGCTGACAAATTGGTAGATGCCAAAAATATCATGTCATTGCTCATGCTTGGTGCAGGCAAAGGAACAACTTTACGCTTAGTGATTGAAGGAGCAGACGAGGACAAAGCCTTATCTGAAATTCAGGCACTATTTGCAGCAAAATTTTATGAGGCAGATTAATCGTGGCACGTCGACCGAACAGTTTAACTGAAGAAGATTTTGATTCTTTAGAGGGACGCGCAAGTAAGACCGAACAGAAAAAAGCAGTCCAGCGTATGGCTGCTTTAGGTGCGCAGCTTGCAGAGCTGAGCGCTAAACAAATTAAAAACCTACCCGTAGATGAGCGTTTGATTGATGCCTTGCTTGATGTGCAGGCAATTAGTTCACATGAAGCACGTCGTCGTCAATTTTCACGGATTGGTAAATTATTACGTAATGAAAATGAAACGGTAATTTTGTCTTATTTAACACCCAAACAAGGTCTTAAAAAGACAGCTCAATTACAGCGTTGGGTGGATCGAATTGTCAAAGATGGTGATCCGGCTATCAATGAATTTACCAAAACCTATAATGCGACAGAGCGTCATACCTTACGTCAGCATTATCTTCGGGTACACCGTGATTTAAAGAATCAAGCACCTGAAGAAGAAGTGAATGCTTCTAAATTAAAGTTGTTTAACTATGTACAGCAAGTGGCATTGATTTCTGACAATTAAGCAGCCATATAAAAAGGCGGTCTTTTTAGGCCGCTTTTTTTATAGCTATTCTGAGCCGATTGGTTTGACGTAGACATGCATAGCCTATAAGTGATCTATTTTAATATTTCTATTCCAGCTTCTAAAACTGCACTGAGGATAAAAAACACAAAATTTTCATAATTAATTTGTTAATAAATGTAAGTTCTTTACAATCCTCAGTGGTTTTTTGGGTCTGTTTTTAGTTGAAATGCTGATATTTAAAATATTTCTTACATTAGAATTGTTAAGATATTTTAAAAAATTAAAAATTAATTCTGAGCATTATTAGGTAGATGAAGCCTGATATAAAATCTGTTTTTAATCATAAGGTCAAACTATATAGTTGAAAAATCATTAGCTTTTACTTTAAATAGAGTAAAAAGCGATGGTGGGTATTTTTTATTCAGTACTGTGTTACAGTAAATACAAATAAAGATACTTATTTTAGGTGAGATATATTAATTTCAAATACTTATGTAAGTTTTTTTAGAATAGTAAATTTTCAAGTTATTCTTAATCAATTAAATATCAGTACCTTGCAGTTAAGAATGTATCTGGATAGAAACAGGTTAACAAATCCTTTAACCTAGAGGTGGGTTTCCATCGTTGAGTAAATATAGAATCTTTGTTATTGATTGTATGAATTTGGTCGGCTGTGTTTTCTTTATTCCATAAACATTCAGAGAGGCAGACATGGAACTAAAACTGCTAGAGGTCGGTCAGAATACGGAGCAATTAAGCTCGTGCCGTATATCTCTCATTTTAGGTGTCTATACCTCCAATAACCTATTAGACACCTTTTGTAAGATCGCCCGTAAAGTTTTAAACGTTAAAACCAGCATTATTCGCTTCCACACGGAGCCCTATATCTGGTACAGCTGTCCGCGCGGTTTCCGGGCTTTGCACGCCCCGCAGGACGTGAATCTGCCTACGTATCTGCAACACGCAGATGTCATCGACCAGATGCATCCTGCTTATACAGAACTGTCAAATTATGTGAAAGATCTCGGTGTAGCGCATCAGAGATTGGTCGCCTTTAATTTAAAATCAAGTAGCGGTGTGTCTTTTGGACAGGTCATTTTCTTTGATGATCAGACCGAACTGTTCGATCAGGACGATATTGCCACCATCAAACAATTTGCTGAAAGTTTAGTGATTCGAATTCAGCTCAATCAAGAACATACTGAACTGAAAGAATTATATGAACAGCAATGCGCACTCAACTTCAGTAAAACCAAATTTTTCCAGATTATTGCGCATGACTTGCGTGCACCATTTCATGGTTTACTGGGCTTTTCCGAAGTGCTAGCGCAGGAGCGTGACACTCTGGACGAATCCAGTATCCAGAGCATCGCGGATTATTTATATGATAATGCACAATCGACCTATAACCTGCTGGAAAGCCTGCTGACTTGGGCGATGGCAGAGGGTGGACGCTTTATTTATCATCCGATTAATTATGAATTGAAACAATCCAGTAATATTGTGTGCAGTGTGCTGAAAAGTCTGGCCTTAAATAAAAAAATTGAACTGGTTGATAATATTCCTGAAGACATCAAGGTACATGCGGATATCAACATGATTACCTCTGTCTTGCAGAACCTGGTGTCGAATGCGCTTAAATTCACCCCGGTGAATCAAGGCGGTAAAGTGATTTTAGCTGCAGAAATGGAAGGCGAGCAGGTCAAGATTACGATTCAGGATACTGGCTTGGGCATGACTGAAGAGCAGATGCAGAATCTGTTTAAACCGACTTTGGGTGTCAGTGTCAGAGGCACAGCTGAAGAGAAAGGGGCAGGTTTGGGTCTGGTGCTCTGCAAGCGCTTTATTGATCTGAACCATGGTCAAATTGCTGTAGATTCCAAAGAGGGTCGGGGTACGACCTTTACCGTGCATTTACCGATGGTCACCAATGATCATCAGGCACTGGTGCTTGAAGATGTACATATCGAGCAATCTTAAAGAAGTAAATTTCAAGCTAAAACATTCCCACTGAGACAAAACTCCTGCTATAACTAAGCAGAATGTTTCAGGGGAAGAGTTGAGTGATGAATGCGGCACAATTGCAGAAAACCTTAAGAGCCAGCCAATATGCCGAACAGGTATTGGCCAATCACCAGAGTCTACTGGAACGGGATTATGCAATTGACCAGTTTCAAGGCTCACTCAGTCGGGAATATATTGATCAGCTGGTGCAGCACTGCATCCTAAATATAAGCGATGAAGCAACGTGGATGCGCGCAATGCGTATTTTGCGGGCTCGATTGATGTTTCGTTGGATCTGGCAGGATGCCAATCAACTCACCGATGTCATTACCCTCACCCAAGAACTCTCCGATTTTGCCGATGCGTGCATCTGTGCGGCGAAAGATTTTGCCCGTATTCCGGTCGTTGCCAAGTATGGCCAGCCAATCGGCTATAACGGAAAAGTCCAAGATCTGATTGTCATTGCCATGGGGAAACTCGGCGCCCAAGAACTCAATCTTTCCAGTGATATCGACCTGATTTTTGCCTTCGATGAGCAGGGTGAAACTGATGGGCGTAAATGTATTGATGTGCAGCAGTTTTGCATCCTGTGGGGACAAAAACTCATTCATTTGCTGGATCAGATCACGGCGGATGGCTTTGTATTCCGCGTCGACATGCGCCTGCGTCCCTGGGGCGATGGTTCAGCACTAGCCATTAGTCATGCAGCCTTGGAAAAATATCTGAGCCAGCATGGGCGTGAATGGGAGCGTTATGCCTGGATTAAAGCGCGTATTGTTAATCCAAGTCCAGAAGGCGACGAGCTGCTGGAGATGACCCGTCCATTTGTATTTCGCAAGTACGTCGATTACAGCGCTTTTGAAGCCATGCGCGAAATGAAAGCCATGATCGAGCGCGAAGTACAGCGCCGTAATATTGAAGATGATATCAAGCTCGGAGCCGGTGGCATTCGCGAAGTCGAATTTATCGTGCAGGTGTTTCAGCTGATTTATGGCGGGGCCAAACTTGAATTGCAGGATCGGCAGTGTCTGGTGAATCTAAATCATCTGGATGATGCCGAGTTGCTGGATGAACAGGCGGTGCAGGATCTGGAAAATGCCTATTTATTCCTGCGCCGGGTTGAGCACGCGATTCAGGCACTGAATGATCAGCAAACGCAATCACTACCGACAGAGCCAGAGTTAAGGGCGCGTATAACGGACACACTTGGTTTTGCGGATTGGGACAGCTTTATGGCATATCTCAATGAGAAACGTGACAAAGTGATGTATCAGTTTGATCATTTAATCAAGGAAAATGGCCCAGATACCCTGGTTGAAAGTTTTTCCCAGCTGGAAAAAAAACTCAAAGAAGTATTGGATGAGAATGCGAAGAATCTCGTTCATGAGTTTTGGAATGGGCATGCCTTAAAAAAATTACCAGCCAAAGCAGTGCAACGTTTAAAAACTTTTTGGCCACATTTAATTGAAGCCGTTTTACAGTCAGATGATCCGCAGACAGCACTGGTACGACTGATGCCCTTGGTGGAATCGGTAATGCGCCGTACGGTATATCTGGTGATGTTAATCGAGAGTAAAGGGGCGTTACAGCGACTGGTGAAGATGGCCACGGTCAGCCCATGGATTTGTGAAGAACTGACTCATTATCCCGTATTGCTGGATGAATTCCTGTCGATGGATTTTGAATTGCCAAAACGTAAGGATCTGGAAGACTCCTTGCGCCAGCAACTGTTGCGCATTGAAATTGATCAGGTTGAAGACCAGATGCGGGTCTTGCGCTTATTTAAAAAATCCAATGTGCTGGCCGTGGCTGCCAGTGATGTGCTGGCAGAAAGCTCGCTGATGAAGGTTTCCGATGCCTTGACCGATATTGCCGAAGTATCGGTCAATGCAGCGCTGCATCTGGCCTATCAGATTGTCGCAAAAAAGCATGGGTTTCCATTGGATGCACAAGGACAGCGCTGCTCAGTCGAGCATACTGCTTTTGCCGTATTGGGTTATGGCAAAGTCGGTGGCATTGAGCTGGGGTATGGCTCGGACCTGGATCTGGTGTTTATTCACTTTATGGATGAGCAGGCCGATACCGATGGATTCAAGCCGATCAGTGGCTTTGAGTTTGCCATGCGCGTGGCGCAAAAATTCATGTCACTCATGACCACGCAAACACTGGATGGACGTGTATATGAAGTCGATACCCGTTTGCGTCCATCGGGTGAAGCTGGACTTTTGGTGACCAGTTTAAAAGCCTTTGAACAATATCAGTTCAAGAGCGCCTGGTTGTGGGAGCATCAGGCCTTGGTGCGAGCCCGTCCGATTGCGGGTGAAATGAGCTTGCGGAAAAAGTTTGAAGTCTTGCGCCGGGATATTTTGATTCAGCCTCGTGATGAAAATTATGTACGGGCAGAAGTACTGAAAATGCGTCAGAAAATGAAGGAACATCTCGGTTCTTCTAAAGAGCAAAAAAAAGATGGTATTTTTCATTTAAAACAAGATGCAGGTGGTATCGTAGACATCGAATTTATGGCACAGTATGCGGTGTTGGCTTGGAGTGGGACGAATAAAGATCTCGCCCATTTCTCCGACAATGTACGAATTCTTGAGGATGCCGCAAAATCAGGTTGCTTATCCAGCGACGATGCGACTGCTCTGATTCAAGCTTATCTCCGTGAACGCGCCGAGAGCCATCGCTTAGCCCTTGCAAATCAATCCATGCAAGTGTCTGCAAGCGACTGGCACGATACCCGAATGACCGTTTGCAAGTTATGGCAAAGACTAATTGATCCAAGTGCAGACTTTGCACTGGATAGTGAATAATTGTGAGAAATTGGAGTTTGTGGCATGAATTTGGCTGATCGTGATGGTTTCATTTGGCAAGATGGACAACTAGTTGACTGGCGTGAGGCAAAAACTCACGTATTAACACATACTTTGCATTACAGCATGGGTGTGTTTGAAGGCGTCCGNNTTGTTGAATTCTGCAAAAATTTATCAAATGAAAGTTCCATTTGATCAAGCAGCATTAGAACAGGCTCAAATTGATGTTGTTCGTGAAAACAAATTAGCGTCTTGCTATTTACGTCCAATTATTTTTATTGGTTCTGAAAAACTCGGTATCGCTGCAACTGACAATACCATTCATGCCGTAGTTGCAGCATGGAGCTGGGGTGCTTACCTCGGTGAAGAGGCGATGGCGAAGGGAATTCGCGTAAAAACGTCTTCATTTACCCACCATCATCCGAACGTGACCATGTGTAAGGCTAAAGCATCAGGTAACTACACCTTGTCGATTCTTGCGCATCAGGAAGTGGCGCATTCAGGTTATGATGAAGCAATGCTGCTCGACCCACAAGGCTATGTATGCCAAGGTTCAGGCGAAAACGTATTCCTGGTGCGTGATGGCGTGATTCATACGCCTGATATCGCAGGTGGTGCGCTGGATGGTATTACCCGTCAAACGATTATTACGATTGCTAAAGACTTGGGTTATGACGTAATTGAACGCCGTATTACCCGTGATGAGTTCTACATCGCAGATGAAGCATTCTTTACCGGCACTGCTGCAGAAGTAACACCAATCCGTGAATACGATGACCGTCAGATTGGTGAAGGTGTACGTGGTCCAATCACCACACAAATCCAGAAAGCTTATTTTGATGCAGTTCAGGGTAAAGATCCTAAATATGCACACTGGTTAACGTATGTGAAGTAATTAAGAATTTACTGATTGAAAAAACCTCTCATTTGAGAGGTTTTTTTTAACTGATGTACTTATTCTGCCGAACTTATGTCATCATATTCAGCATCAAGAAGATTTTAAGATGAGCTTAGGCATACGCAATGAGTAACATCGTTATTTGTATGAAATGGGGAACCAAATACGGTTCGGAATACGTCAATCGTTTATACAATATGGTTAAACGACATACGACAGTCGACTTTAAGATGGTCTGTCTGACGGATCGTACTGAAGGCATTGATCCTGCAGTACAATGTTTCCCTATTCCACCTTTGGCATTGCCTGAAGGTGCGCCTGAGCGTGGCTGGAACAAGCTATCTACTTTTGAGCCTGATCTGTATGGTTTGGAAGGCAATGCATTATTTCTCGATCTTGATGTAGTGATTGTCGATAATATCGATGAGTTCTTTACCTATCCGGGCGACTTTCTGATTATTCATGACTGGAAACGGCCGTGGCGTATTACCGGTAACAGTTCGGTTTACCGCTTTAAGCTGGGTGCTTTCCCGGGGCTTTTGCCTTATTTCCGTGAAAACTTTGATGAAATCCGTAAAAAATTCCGTAATGAGCAAGCCTATTTGTCTTGGTACGTAGACCGTGAAGGTAAACAGACATACTGGCCAGAAAGCTGGTGCAAGAGCTATAAATATCATTGCCTGCAAAAAATCCCGATGGCTTACTTTAAGCCACCTGTGAAGCCTGAAGGGGCCAAAATCATTGTGTTTCATGGGGAGATTAATCCACCTGATGCAGTCAATGGTGGTGGTGGGAAATGGTACCGTTATGTGTTGCCATCGCAGTGGATCAAGGATGCTTGGCAGTAAGCTGAATCAATGAGAAATTGAAAGAGATTTAATTTCAAATGCCGGTAAGAAAGAAAAGTAAGTTCGAACAATGGTTTTCATTTAGTCGCCATCAACGTCGATTTGGGGCAGATAAGGTCTATGCTCAGTTTAATGATGTAGATCTAGATGCACTTAAAAATCAGATTATTGATGGTAAAGAAGCTTGCTATACCCATGGTTCAGCTAAAGATTTAAATGAACATATTGAGCAGCTTGAACAGGAGTTTGTCGGTCAGTCTGCATTAAATCATTTCCATGCCAGTTTAATTGTTCTGATTCGTCGCGAAGTTGATGTCCAGAATAATTATGCGAAATTTAAAGCATTATGGATGGCTGAACGAAATTTTCTTGTACAGTCATTGAATATACGCTGGCTGATTTCAGCCTGTGATACTTTTATTGATTTTGATGAAGACGTAACTCTAAAAGCCATTCTGATGAATGCAGTGGTATTGATTAATACGCTTAAGTTACAGGAAACAGAACGTTTTTTGTGTGATCAGTCTTTAACTGTAAATCAGGAGCATCAGCAGTTATTACAACAACAGCGCTATGCCTTATTTGATGGTACTTCTGCATTTGCAGTTGGAACAGATGATACTTTACGTAATATGCGCTGGCGACTAGAACAAGTGTGTAAAGCTCATGAGCTTGGTCAAATCGTGATAGAAATTTTTGATCGTCTTCAACTTGAGCAGAATGAGAATGTTTATTCACGTTTTAAACAGCGTCATACTCGTGAAAAGACGAGATGGTGGTAATTGTGAATACTTTAATTATCAATTTAAAAAGTTCACAGGATCGTCGTGATTTTCAAAAAAGACAATTTGGGAAATTAGGACTGGATTTTGAAATATTAGAAGCATTTTCAGTTGCTGATCTGAGTGAAGAACAATACCAAAAATTCGGTTTTGGCTGGCAAAGGCCTTTGCGTAAAGTTGAGGTAGCGTGCTTTCTCAGTCACCAAAAAGCCTGGGAAGAAGTAATAAAAAGGAATCAGCCCTGTTTAATTCTTGAAGATGATGCCGTATTGGCTTCCAATACAAAAGAAATTTTAAATGAAATTGAACAGCATCAATTTTCAGATGTGGACTTAATTAATCTAGAAGTAAGAAGTCGTAAAAAAATTATTAGTCGAACACCCGTGTGTATCTTAGGTTCTACTCAGGTCGAATTATATGAATTATATCAAGATCGTACTGGAGCAGCAGGTTATATCCTCTACCCGAGTGGCGCGCAAAAATTATTA
>DFCG01000143.1:12645-18426 GCA_002367455.1 Acinetobacter sp. UBA3060
ATACGATATTTGCAGGTCATGGGAAAGGCAGAAAAAAGATTGATCAATCTAGATCAAGAAAAATTTATTCAGGATTAGTGCTTCATGAAAAAAACAATCGTATTAGCCATTTTTACTTTACAGGGAAATGGCGCTGAACGTTTTGCTTTAACCTTGGCAAAGGGCCTAATTGATGCAGGTCATGAAGCACATATTGTTTATTTTAAAAATATTATTGATTTACCGATTCCTGAGGGCGTAAAACTTCACTTTTTTGATTATCAAAAGTATCGTGCAATTCCTAAATTTATGCGTGCCAGTTTTGCAGCAAAAGCATTTGATCGGTTTGTTATTAAAAATATTGGGATCCCTGATCTTGTCCTATCAAACTTATTTCCTGTTGATTTTATATTATCAAAAAGTCAGTTACCGAATGTTCATTTAGTCATTCATAACACGACGAGTTTGGAATATGGTGAAAGATTAGAGGGAATGAAAAAACAGTTGGATAAAGTTTATTTAGCCAAGCCTTGTGTAGCAGTAAGTAAGGGTGTCGAAAAAGACTTTATTAAAGTATTTGGCTCAAAAAGTCGGATTACTACAATTTATAATCCGATTGATGTGGAACAAGTGGTTTCAACAGCAAATGAATATATTCCTGATATTGAAAAACCATATATTGTAAATGTTGGGAAGTTTAAGCAACAGAAACGACATGATATTTTAATTAAAGCTTATGCAAAAGCCAATGTTCAAGAAAAGCTGGTTTTGGTCGGGACTGGTGAACTATTAGAAACTTCTAAAAAATTGGTTAAAGATTTAGGGATAGAAGGCAAGGTTATTTTTACAGGCTTCAAAAAAAATCCCTATCCATATATTAAGCATGCAAAATTTATGGTTTTGTCGTCTGATTTTGAAGGGTTGGGTTTAGTAATTTTAGAAGCTTTAGCTTTGGGTATTCCCGTTATAAGTACTGATTGCCCTTCGGGTCCCAATGAAATTTTACAAGCTAATAATCTCGTTGCTGTAGGCAATATTTTTGAACTTTCGCTTAAAATCAATCAAGCATTAAAAGAGGTAGATAATTATTCAACAAATTTGAATCCATCTTTTACCCAAACTTATGCTGTTGCGGAATATATACGGTTAATCGATTAACTTAATAAATTTATCAGCCATCTCTTTAATATCGTAACGTTTTGATAAGTTTGGGGGAATTTGATATGGATTTTCTAATATATCTTCGATAGAATTTTTTAATTCTGCACGATTATTTGGTTGTACTAGACCGCGTTGCATATCAGGGGTAAAAAATTGATGTGATACTCCTTCGCTGCAATTATATGCAACGACATGAGTGCCATTTAATAGAGCTTCTCCAATAACAAGACCGAAGCCTTCTGTCTGAGAAGGGAGAACTAATATTTTACTTTTTTTAATATATTCGATAGGTTCATCCACCCAGCCAGTAAAATGAACACGATCGCTAATATTTAGTTGATTGACTAATTTTAAAAGTTTGTCTTTTCTTGCTCCATCACCAATAATAATCATATTTTTAATAATATGAGAATTTTTTAGAGCAAATAAAGCATGTTCAATTTGTTTGGAAGGTGATAAACGACCAACATAGCAAATATCCCATACTTTTTCTTTCTTTTCAGATTGTATTGTATCTTTTAAATTTAATCCATTATAAATAACATTTATATTAGAATTCTCTAAAATTTGAGAATATTTCAATTTTAAATCTTTATTAAGTACGATAAAATTTTTGTTTGAAAACGCTTCCTTAAATTTATTAATAAATTTTCTCTTCTTATATATATTTCTTAATATTTTAATCGGATTTGAAGTTTTATTAAATTCAGGAAGAATGTCTGCTTGTGACCATATCCATATATTTGGATGATTAATAAATGATATGCTTAAATATGCATACCAAATAGTTAATATAACAGCTTCAGGTTTTATTTCATCAATAAGAGACTGGAGTTGTTCTTTCTTACTAGATTCTAATTTTTTGTCTATTAATAACTTCCCACCAACAAATTTACTGGGAAAATCAATAGATTGAATATTGAAACTCTTAGTCTTTTCTTTATAATTATTTATATCAATTAAGGTTATGATGTTTATTTCATAGCCTCTCTCTTGCAGTTTTTTTGCAAGATTAAGAGTCATAATTTCTGCACCACCACCTTTAAGATGATCAATAATAAAAAGAATTTTTTTCTGATCTTTCATTTTAAACCTAATTTTTAAGTTTTAATTTAAGTAGCTAATTTTTACTATGAGTAATATAAACTTTTGTCATTTTTTAACTTCCTAAACCGTTTATATCCCCACAAATACTGCTCTGGAGCGACATTAATCATGCGCTCCATTTCTTTATTTAAGGTGTCAACAGAAAGCTGTAGGTCTTTCGACAAAATATCGTCAGAAAGCTGGGTCACGTAAATATCATAGCCGGATAAATCATTACGTCTGAGACAGCTTAAACCTACGACTGAACATTGTGTTTTGGCTGCCAGTTTAGAAAGTAAGGTAGAAGATAGCGCATTCTGATTGTAGAAAAGTGAGTAGATACCACCACTTTCTTTAGGTACATGATCCGGTAAAATTGCAGAAAAGCCACCCTGTTTTAAATGCTTAAACAAAGCACGTACACCAGAATCATCTGTAGGGACCAGTGTGGCATTCAGGCGTTGCCTAGCTTCAAGCATGAAGCGGTCAACATCCTGATTCTTGCTGGGCTTGTACATAATCACAGGAGAAGTATGTTGATTCACCCAGACATTCAACAGCTCCCACGTACCAAAATGTGGAACTACAGCCAAGCAGCCCTGAGGATTTTGCAAAGCTTGAATAAATAGATCTGCACCATGCACATCTCGAATTAAAGACAGCGCATATTCAGAAGATGAACCCCAAATTTTGACGGATTCTGCATACGTCATGCACTGACTTTTGAGGCTGCGTTTAGTCAAATCAGCTCGTTCAGATTCGGAAAGTTCTGGATAAGCAGAGGCCAGATTAATCTCAGTCACTCGGCGTGCAGAAGAATGGCTGAGATACAAAATAGATCCAGCCAGTTGCGCAAGATTTTGAATGAATCTTAACGGAAGCTTGGAGAAATTTTTGAGTAGGGTGTACATGGTATCCAGATGGTCAGATTATAGGTCTTTGTCCGGATTGCCCTTCAGCACCATATAAATCAAACCTACAAAAATCAGCAGGGCACCTAAAATACTGCTCAGGCAAAAATACACAATACGGTCATTGGTATCGAGGTTGAACAGGTTGTTGGCAAGGATATAGCGCATGAACAGCCATTGAACCACTGAAAATACAATAAGCATAATGCTGCGATTACGAACTGCAGGACGCATAGCCATTGCTAATTACCTTAGATTAAAAACTGTGGCTATTATGCCACTGTTCCAGATGTGACTCAATCACACAAAAAAAGCCCCACACGAGGCAGGGCTTTTTCACTTAAATTTTCAAGAATTATTCTTGAGATTCAGCTTTTGGTTTTTCACGTAAGCGAATACCAAGGTCACGCAGCTGGTTTGATTCAACTGGTGCTGGTGCTTGCGTTAATGGACATTCAGCAGTCTTGGTTTTCGGGAATGCAATCACGTCACGAATAGAAGAACCGCCAGTCATGAGCATCACCAGACGGTCAAGACCGAATGCCAAACCACCATGCGGAGGAGCACCGTAACGTAATGCATTTAATAAGAAGCTAAATTTCTCTTCTGCTTCTTCTTCACCAATACCAAGCGCTTCAAAGATCGCTTTTTGCATTTCAAGGTTGTGAATACGCAGTGAACCACCACCGATTTCAGTACCGTTTAATACCATGTCATAAGCCACAGACAATGCCGCACCTGGGTTGTTCTTCACTTCTTCTACGCTAGATTTTGGCAGCGTGAATGGGTGATGAACAGACGTCCATTTACCATCATCAGTTTCTTCAAACATTGGGAAATCAACAACCCAAAGTGGTGCCCACTCGCAAGTTGATAATTTAAGGTCATGACCGATTTTCACACGAAGCGCGCCCATGGCATCGTTTACAACTTTGGCTTTATCTGCACCGAAGAATACGATGTCGCCATTTTCAGCGCCAACACGTTTCAATAGATCAAGCACGATTGGCTCGATGAATTTCACGATTGGAGATTGAAGACCTTCGATACCTTTTTCAAGTTCGTTGACTTTGATGTAGGCCAAACCACGTGCACCGTAGATGCCTACAAACTTGGTGTATTCATCAATCGCGCTACGTGGAAGTGAACCAGCACCCGGTACGCGAAGCGCAACGATACGNNAGTTTCCATTAAATCCATGATGTCATCGTCACTCATGAACGATGTTTCAACGTCGATTTGGGTGAATTCTGGCTGACGATCCGCACGTAAGTCTTCGTCACGGAAACATTTAGCAATTTGGTAGTAACGATCAATACCGCCCACCATCAACAACTGTTTGAATAGCTGTGGAGATTGTGGCAGTGCGTAGAAACTACCGTTAGATACACGGCTTGGCACTAAATAGTCACGCGCACCTTCAGGAGTCGCACGTGTCAAAATTGGTGTTTCAACGTCTAAGAAACCATTGTCTTCGAAGTAGTTACGAATCAGGTTGGTTAACTTAGAACGGAAGCGTAAACGATCTAACATTTCTGGACGACGGATGTCCAAGAAACGGTATTTCAAACGAATTTCTTCAGAAATATTGGTGTTTTCGTCATTCAATGGGAATGGCGGAGTTTCAGACTGAGCAAGAACTTCAATTTCTTTACCCAAGACTTCGATTTGACCGCTCACCATATTGGCATTTTCTGTGCCTTCATAACGGCGACGTACACGGCCTGTAATTTTTAATACAAATTCTGAACGTACTTTATCAGCAGTTGCGAATGCTTCAGGAGTATCTGGGTCAATAACCACTTGAACAAGACCATCACGGTCACGCATGTCAAGGAAGATTACACCACCGTGGTCACGGCGACGGTGTACCCAACCGCATAATGTTACGGTTTGGTCAATTTGAGCTTCGGTTAAAGAACCGCAGTAATGAGTTCGCATCATAGCGTTAGAAATCCAACTATATGGGTTAAGGTCAGCGAATACGTAAACAGCGTACCGCTTTTAAGTAAAGGTAGGATTATGCCTCTTTGGGCATGTTGTCACAAGAACTTGGGTCAAAAACAATATCATTTTAAAGTGAATAGGGGCAAAGCCAGTGCTTTGTTTAACCCATCCTGCGATCTCTATCTAAAAACAAAAACAATAAACAGCCCAGACTAAAGGTGATCAGAAAGCCTTGGCTAAATTCATTGATCGAGCGACCAGTAAAATAATAGAGGTCCGATCGCCAGACTTCCGTAGAAATATAGCGCGCATAATCCCAGACCGAAAATAGGCCGGTAAATATAGAAAAGAGCAATAAGCCCCAGGCAAACGATTTGATTTTTAGGCTGACTGCAAGATATTGCTGATGAGTTTTATAATAATGCAGGCTCATCCACAGGATAAAAGGCAAGACAATCACGGAGGTGCCAATCTGTAAAATCCGGTGCAATGGATAACTGTTACCAAATAGCTGAAACTGTTGGGCTAAAAAATCATGAAAGGCAAAAGTACGAAAGTCGACATGCGTTAGTCCATCCCAGATTAAATGGGTGGCTGTACCAATGATGAGTGCCAGACACATCACCAGGATAAATTTTAGTGCTGAAAGGATATTGTGAATTTTTAAATCATGCTGAATACCGATGAAACGGTAAAT
>DFCG01000143.1:18603-19176 GCA_002367455.1 Acinetobacter sp. UBA3060
CCACGTGTGAAAGTGTTGCAGCATGCTTCTGAAACAGCGGATGTATCCACTTTGTCTCCTGACCATGCAGTAACCGTTGATCCGATTCTGGCGAAACAGGTCGAAGTGATTCGTGGTCCATCTACATTACTTTATGGTGCCGGTACAGTCGGTGGTCTGGTGAATGTCACTGATCAAAAAATTCCGACCCAGATGCCTGAAGATGGTTTGGAAGGTACAGTCGGCCTGCGTTATAACTCAGGCAGTGATGAAAAACTGGCAAGTGCTGGTGTGACAGCGGGTATTGGTGAAAACTTTGCTTTGCGTGTAGAAGGCTCAAAACGTAAAGCCAATGATTATATTGCACCGGATTATTTTCATGAGCATGATGACGAATTAGAAAAAGAACGTCGTGTGGGCAATACTTTTGCTGAAGGGCAAACAGTCAATATTGGCGGATCATGGATTCATGATCGTGGTTTTGTTGGTTTGTCCTATAGTAACCGTCAGGATCAGTATGGTTTGCCAGGTCATAGTCATGAATATCATGGTTGTGTTTTACATGGTGATCATTTTCATGGTTGTCCAACACCT
>DFCG01000093.1:0-20863 GCA_002367455.1 Acinetobacter sp. UBA3060
CTCTATTTGCAACAGTGCCGATTTATCCCTTTTTATCCTGGTAACCCTCTCAATCCTAAAAATTATTACTTCTCATAGTAAGTTCATGAACTTATTAACTTAAAACAACTCATTTAAGTTAAGCTAAATAATTAAAATCATTACTAATTATTCATTAATAAAATTATGAAGTGAACTTCAGGTAAACATAAGTTAAATTTAGAAAAACTATAAAGCATAAAAAAATTTAGTGGCTATTCAATTCTTGCATTTAGGAATTCAGACTAATTCGAAAGACGATTTAAATAGTAGATTAAAATAAAAGTAAAAAATGTAACAAAAATTTTACAATGATAATAATAATGATTATTATTTGCTTCACTATTAATGTTCATGTAAAGGGATTAACAATGCGGCTATCTCGATTCAGTCTGTGTCTTCTTAGTGTCGCCATTTCTTCACAGCTGTATGCACAAGAGTCAAATCCTACAGCCAAGGAACAGGAAAGTTCAGATAAAACTCTCAAGCTTTCTCCTATTGTGGTAACAGCAACCCGTACCCCTAAAACAATTGCGGAAGTTGCGGGAAATGTGCAGACCATTCAGGGTGAAGAAATTGCTCAACAGGCTGGAGCGGGTCGAAAAGTCGCAGATGTTTTAGCGCAGCTGGTACCCTCACTGGCACCTAGCAGTGGAACCACCAGTAACTATGGTCAGACCATGCGCGGACGGAATGTACTGGTTATGATTGATGGAGTTTCACAGACCGGTTCGCGCGATGTGGCACGTCAGCTTAACAGTATCAGTCCAAATATGATTGATCATATCGAGGTGGTTTCAGGTGCGACTAGCATTTATGGTTCAGGTGCGACGGGCGGGATTATTAATATTATTACCAAACGTGCGGACAAATCGAAACCGGTCAGCTTTCAGACCAAGTTAGGCCTGACATCGGCTGATAATTTCCGTCGTGATAGTTTGGCTTATCAAGTGGGGCAGACTGCTTCATTTAGTAATGAAAAGATGGACGGTTTTTTAGGGGTAGATTATACCAGTCGGGGTTCGCAGTTTGATGGTAAGGGGGATCGTATTTCGTTAAGCCCTTGGCAAGGTAGCACGATGGATACCGATACGCTGGATGTGAATGGTCGTTTAAACTTTAATTTAACCGATAAGCAAAGCTTAAGTTTTGGTGCACAATATTACAACGATGAACAGGATACCGAATATGGTCCTGACTATTCTTATCTGCAAGCCGGGACACAGCCTTCTTATAAATCCATTAAAGGGTGGAATTTAGATAAACAACCCTTTACAGAACGCTATGCATTTAATTCCCAGTATCAAAACCAGGATTTCCTGGGACAAACCTTAAATGTTGAAGCGTATTACCGGAATGAAAAAGCGCGTTTCGTACCATATGGTTATTCAAAAGATGGCGTGAATGTGAAACAAAGCCAATCCAATGTGGACTATGCCGGAATTCGCTCTACTGTTCAATCTGACCTGCAGGTAGCCGAGCGAGATTTAAAACTGACTTATGGTCTGGACTATGACTGGGAAAAAGACCATCAGTGGTCTGATTACTATACGCCAAGTAATAATGGTCTGGTCTACACTCCGACAGGTGAGAAACAAGGTTCTGGGCCTGATACAGAGATTCAGAATATTGGCACATTTGTCCAAGGGGATTATGCACTGACGGATCGTTTAAATGTTCAGGCAGGTGTGCGTTATCAGTATGTTCAGGCAGACACTGACAGTTATTTAACCGCACGCAATCCGGTTACTTTAATGGCGGCTGACTCTACCGATGCTGATAAGTTCCTGTTCAATTTAGGTGCAGTCTATGAGTTAACAGACGCGCAGCAAGTTTATGCCAATTTTTCACAAGGTTATAGTTATCCGGATGTACAACGCGTGCTGCGTGATGTAGCTGCCTATACCTTAACGACGTCAGGTATTGCACCGATCACGGTCAACAGCTATGAATTGGGCTGGCGCTTAAATCAGGACGACGGCTTAAACTTGGGTCTAACAGGTTTCTATAATACCTCCGATAAGGTGGTACAGTTCAACGCTGACCGTTCAGTAAATGTGGTGGATACCGATCAACGCATTTATGGAGCAGAAGCTACAGTAAGTTATCCATTTATGGACAACTATAAGGTGGGTGGGACCTTGGGCTACACACGCGGACAATATAAAGATGCAGCAGATCAATGGCATGAACTGAATGCTTTTGCAGTGTCGCCTATGAAAGGCACCCTGTTTGCTGAGTGGAATAATGAAGAAGGTTATGGTGTACGTGCACAAATGCTAGCCATCAAAGGCACTGATGAAGCCTACAAAGATGACCAGGCATTAAAAGCCGCAGGTTTAACTGATGGTAATAGTGCGGCAGAGATTAAAGGCTATACCACGATGGATGTACTGGCACATTTCCCTGTGGCCAAAGGCCGTGCCGATTTTGGTGTCTATAATGTCTGGGACAAGCAGTACAGAACCGTATTTGCACAACAAGCTGCTGTGACCAATGGTAATGCGCTGTTGGCGCTTCCTGCTGAAGGTCGTACTTTTGGCCTAAGCTATACCATTAATTATTAATGCTTACCCGGGAAGTATCTGTAGCAATACAGATACTTCTTCACTTCCTGAGATGGGATGAAAGATAAGGTCAATGGATAAACAAAAACCAGAGTGGTTATCTATTAAAGAAATTTTTTATATCTGCCTGGCTGCTTATGGCTATAGCCTATGGATCTCTTGGGTTTTACCGGATTATTTACCCTTTGCAACAGCTGAAAATATCTATTTATCTGCCCTCCTAAGTTTTACTTTTCTCATTTTTTATATTGTTTTAGTTCCTTGTATTCCGTCTAAATTATGGCAAAAGAGCATCAATTATCTCAGTTATATTTTATTGCTGAGCTATTGGATCATAAAAAAATTTGGAGAAAATTAAATGCAATTTCGCCAGATACAGGCAACTTTACACAGCTGGTTAGGTATCGTTGTATTGTGGTCGGTTTTCCTGATCTTTTTTACCGGCTCTATTGCCTATTTCAGAACTGAAATTAATCTCTGGTCTAAACCTGAAAATTTTTTATATCTAAAAGCGCCTCCTAGTTCCTTTGAGTCGGCCCAGGTTGCCTATGATTATTTAAATACTCATGCCCCAGATGCCAAAAGATGGCGAGTGAGTCTTGCCAGTCCCCGCATGCCTTTTAACACCTTGGAATGGCAAGACCAAAACCATAAGTACTATAAGCTGCAAGACCCCAATACAGGGTTAATTTTAACAGAGGGAAGGGAAAGTCTGGGAGGCGACTTTTTTTTTAAATTACATTACAGTCTGTATCCTTTGCCTGATGTCGTCGGTAGAATGCTTGTGGTTATTGTCGGGGTGCTATTTCTCATTGCATTAATTACCGGGATCTTTACCCATAAAAAAATAATTAAAGATTTTTTTGTATTCCGGAGTTTTAAGGGACAGCGTACCTTATTGGATTTGCATCATATTACCGGGGTAGTGACCCTGCCTTTTTATCTGATTATGGCCTTTACCGGGATTATGATTTTCTTCTATCTGCTTGTGCCAGCGGGAATCAATAAACACTATGGCGAGAATGGAATAAAGAAGTTTTATAGTGAAATACAATATATCAATCCGCCAAAATCGGCAGCAAATTTAGCTCTTCAATTAAAAGAATTCTCTGTATTCTCCCGTCAACTACCTCAACAGGCAAGTAATGGAGCTGCACTGGAGAAATTTGAAGTCAAAAATCCAAATACTGCGGAAGCCTTAATTACGTTTGATTATGGATATAACCAATTAATTACTTTCAATAATCCGCAATTCATTTTTGCAGCAAATACCGGACAGAATCTGAATTCCGAAAGAAATCTGCATCCTGTCGCTCAAATCAGCTCGGCAACTTATGGTATTCATTTAGGATATTACGCCAGTCAATGGATGAGGGGGATACTAGCGGGTTTAGGTCTCGTCGGTTGCATCATGCTGGTCGCAGGGGCTTTATTGTGGCAAAAGAAACGCATTAAACAGCAACATACCTTAAGTTATAATATGGTTGCTTACCTTAATTATTTCACTTTTCTGGGCTTGCCATTTGCAACAGCCATGTATTTTCTGGCTAACCGGATTTTGACGGCCAGTCTTGAACAGCGGATTCAGTATGAGTTAGGCATATTTTTTATCAGCTGGGTGGGTATTTTATTCATTCCGATGCTGGTTAAAATGCAAAAAGCCATGGTTGTGGCCCTGATCCTCACTGCTGTTATTTTATGGATGACAGTATTCAGCCCGCTCGTCTTAGCTCCTCAAACATTCTTCTTTAATACCTTGCGGCATCAGCAATGGTCTGTAGCAGGAGTTGATCTTGTATTGATGCTCATCGCCACGGGATATATATTTGCCTGTTTTTATTTCAAAAAAATAAAGATGCGTGAGGTGGCTAAATGAGCCTGGCTGCAATATTGTGGGCCATGGTTGCAATGATGCAGCTGTGTATGACCAGTCAAAGTGGAATGAAAAAACTTGGGTATCCTTTTCTGAGCTTTCATTATGCCCAAGCTTTGTTAAAAATATATTCAGTGATTTGTCTGGCACTATCTTTATATCTGAACTGTCTGGACCATGGTCTTTCTGTAGGAATTATTACTTGGATTTTTCTGATCATAACTTCAGCATTTTTTATACATATTTTATTTTTTTATAAATTTAGACAATATTTCTTTATTCTGTGGATATCCTCTGCTCTTTTAGCTCTTTCTTATTCACTGTATAAATTTATTTAGGAAAGAGATGGCAGTCCAGATTAAAAATTAAAAAAGGACCTGCAAATTTTTCAAAATGGAAAGCATGAATAATCCATCAATTTAGAGTCCATTTAACATGATGGCAGTTATGCGAAATTAGTAGTAGGTTTGACGCGAAATTCCTAGCATATTCACTACTACAACCCCTTAGTTAAATCAGCACTCATATGGTGCAGACTTACATAGAAAAGCTATTAGATTCTTAAAAGGCATGGTTTTTTATGTATAAGCAATTTCCTGATATCTCTAATGATAAAATTTTAGGCTTCTCAGTTTTTTGATTCGCATAGTATGCAGAATAAAGTGAATAAGCCGGCAGTACCAGCATTGACGCTAGCTGCATTAGGCGTGGTATTTGGTGATATAGGGACGAGTCCTTTATATGCATTAAAAGAAAGTTTTCACGCAACCCGTGGATTACCCATTAACGAGATTAATGTTCTTGGGATTCTGTCCTTAATCTTCTGGACTATCACATTAATTGTTTCCATTAAATATGTATTGGTCATCATGAGAGCTGATAACAATGGTGAAGGGGGAATTATGGCGTTATTGGCCCTAAACCTTCGCCAGAAGGGTCTTTCCCCCCCAACAAAACTGATCATCATTATCTTAGGTTTTGTGGGGGCATCTTTATTTTTTGGAGATGGCATTATTACCCCGGCAATTTCGGTGCTTTCAGCAGTAGAAGGTCTATCAATTGCCACGCCAGCTTTTGATCGCTTCATCATTCCAATCAGTATTGGAATTTTAATCGCACTCTTTACTGTTCAAAGACATGGTTCTGCAGTAATGGGGAAATTTTTTGGTCCTATAACACTAATATGGTTCCTTTCCATTGGTGCCCTAGGTATCAGCAGCATTATTCAAAGTCCATTTGTTCTCGCATTACTTAGCCCACATTGGGCTTTTTTGTTTGTAGTCAATAATCCTCTAATTTCATTTTTCGTGATGGGAGCTGTCGTTCTAACGGTTACAGGTGGAGAAGCCTTATATGCCGATATGGGGCATTTCGGAATTCTACCGATTCGGTTGGGTTGGTTTTTAATTGTTCTCCCCTGTTTAATGCTGAATTATGCAGGACAAGGCGCATTGCTGTTACGGGATCCAACAACCATTACAAATCCCTTTTACTTGCTTCTCCCCTCCGCGCTTCTATATCCGATGATTATTCTTGCAACAGCGGCCGCAGTAATCGCTTCTCAAGCTTTAATCAGCGGTGTATTTTCCATGGCGAAGCAAGCAATCCAATTGGGATACTTACCTCGATTAACAATTTTGCATACCTCTGATTCAGAAATTGGGCAAATCTATATTCCATTCTTAAATTGGCTGTTATTTATTTCTATTACTATTCTGGTATTAATATTTGAAACGAGTAGTAGTCTAGCAGGAGCATATGGCTTAGCAGTGACAGTGACGATGTTCTGTGACACGTTATTGATTGCTTTTCTCGCTTACAGTTATTGGAAATGGAAGACATGGAAAGTATTACTTTTTATTATTCCCTTTGTCTTTATCGACTTGATCTTGCTTGGTTCTAATCTTCTCAAGATTCTTATTGGGGGTTGGGTACCGGTATTTATTGCCATGATCGTTTTTACCTTAATGATGACTTGGAAAAAAGGCAGAGAAGTTCTTCAAGAAAAATTGCAAAAAGATACGCTCGCGCTTAATACCTTTCTTGAGCACATAGGAAATACAAACCAAAATGTTAGCGGCAATGCAGTATTTTTAACGGGCACACCCCAAGTCGTACCACATGCCCTGTTACATAACCTAAAACATAATAAGGTTCTTCATGAACGTAACTTACTGGTAACGATCAGGGTTTCGGAAATTCCCTATGTTGATGAAGAAAATAGGATGGAGACAGAAATACTGGATAAGGGATTTTATAGAATAGGTCTGAATTATGGTTTTAAAGAAGAACCGGATGTACCTAAAGCGTTAGAGAAAGCGTTCGATACATTAGGACTGGAATATAATTTAATGGATATAAGTTTCTTTATTTCTAGAGAAAAACTAGTTCCAAGTATATCGAACAAGATGTCTCTATGGCGTGAAAAGCTGTTTGTCGCCATGCAAAAAAATACCAGTCCTGTAAGCGATTTTTATAAAATTCCTTCTAACCGTGTCGTAGAATTGGGCAGTCAGGTTGAAATTTAAGAAATTCTAATATTCATTAGGCATCTTTTAAAAGGTGCCTTTTATCAAATAATTTTGTTTTAAGTCTAAAACCGTAAAAATTTCTCTGATTAGATTCTAATTTCTATCTCTATATTTTTTATTGTTATTCTAAAACTGATTAAGTCAAATAAGTGCTGAATTTTCATTATCAAAGTATAAGTTAGTATGCCTATTCATTATTTATACGCCAAAATCATTAACCCGCACTTGGTCTGTTTTTCATCTTTTGAAGAAGATTGAAGTTATATCTGGCAAAGCTCAAGTTTATAAATAAAACATAAATTAAAACTTTGATATCCAAATAAAAGATATTCAAGAATAGATAATTCATTCAAAATGATTTAAATTTGTATTATTATCTACATAAAATGTAGAGATCACAACATGGATTTATCAGTTTTAGTTTCTAGCCTTTCATCACAAAGTACAACTGTCAGGATGAGAATCTGGCGCTCCATAAAAAGTTGTGGTGCAGTGACGCTTAGGGATGGCGTATACCTATTGCCATTCAAGTTCAACTCAAAATTCGACTCAATTATTGAAGAACACATCACGGCTGATGGCAGCGCATATGTTTTTCATGCCGATTGCCCCGACAATCTCAATTTAATACAACTGTTCGATCGTAGAGTTGAATATGAAAAATTTATAATTCAATTAAAAACATTAGAACAAAATCTTAATGTTGATCAGAAAAATGAGCATTTAAAAACCATTCGTAAATTGAGAAAAAGTTTAACTGCGGTGATTGAAATTGACTTCTTTCCAAAAGAACTTCAACACACCACTCTCAACAGTTTAAGCAGATTGGAACTTAAGATTGCTCATTTGGGTGAAATTGATGAACCAAATGTACAACATGATCAAATTCAAACATTATCTAAGCATACCTTCCAAAATAAAGTCTGGGCTACACGTAAACGCCCCTGGATAGATCGCTTAGCTTGTGCTTGGCTCATCCAAAAATTTATTGATCATAATCCAACATTTCTTTGGCTGGACAATATTAATGACTGTCCGCCTGAAGCGATTGGTTTTGACTTTGATGGTGCAACCTTCACTCATGTTAATCACTATGTTTCCTTCGAAGTACTGTTACATAGCTTTGCACTGGAAAATACTGCCTTAAAAAAGATTGCTGAAATTGTTCACTATTTAGATATCGGTGGACATGAACCACCTGAGGCCATCGGTCTAGAAAAAATTATGCAGGGCATACGCTCTAGTATTCAAAATGATGACCAACTTATTCAACTTACTCATCAAATCTTTGATGGCTTATTTGCTAATTTTAGTGGTGAACAATGATGAGTAAACTTGAAGATACTGCATTAGAAATCCCTGCTGAAATTAGCTTTAAAGAAGCAATTATATTTTGGTTGAAATTAGGATTTATAAGTTTTGGTGGGCCTGCTGGACAAATTGCAGTAATGCATCAGGAACTGGTAGAAGAAAGGAAATGGATTTCTGAAAAGCGTTTTATGCATGCTTTAAATTACTGCATGTTATTACCCGGCCCTGAAGCCCAGCAATTAGCCACCTATATTGGTTGGCTCATGCATAAAACTAAAGGGGGATTAATTGCCGGCATTCTTTTTGTCTTACCTTCTCTATTTATATTAATCGCCTTGTCTTGGGTCTATGTCAAATTTGGTGATGTTCCCATCATTGCTGGATTATTTTACGGCATCAAGCCTGCTGTAACCGCTATCGTCTTCCATGCAACTTACCGGATTGGAAGTAGATCTCTTAAAAACAGATTTCTTTGGCTGATTGCCCTTTTTGCATTTATTGCCATTTTTGTATTTAACGCACCATTCCCCTTAATTGTTTTACTTGCAGCTTTAACTGGGTATTTCACCAGTAAAAAATATCCTGAACTTTTTTCCGGTAATACGCATCAATCGAATGGTAAATCGTATGGCAAAGCGATCATTGATGACGATACGCCGACACCTGAACATGCTCTATTTAAGTGGTCACGACTTGCTAAGATTATTTTTATTGCTGCCTTTTTATGGTTCATTCCATTATTAAGTTTGTTCTATATCTTTGGATGGGATCATGCATATACCCAAATGGCATGGTTTTTTACCAAGGCTGCATTAATGACCTTTGGAGGAGCCTACGCTGTTTTACCCTACGTTTATCAAGGTGCAGTAAATTACTATCATTGGTTAAGCCCGACACAAATGATTGATGGTTTGGCATTGGGTGAAAGCACACCCGGTCCCTTAATCATGGTGGTCGCTTTTGTTGGCTTCATTGCTGCTTATAGTCATGATTTACTAGGAACAGATTATCAGTTTATTGCTGGGGCTTTAGGGGCAATCATCGTGACTTGGTTCACATTCATTTTTTCTTTCCTGTTTATTTTAGCAGGCGCTCCAATTATAGAATCCACACATAACCAGATTAAGTTTACCGCACCATTAGCTGCTATTACAGCTGCGGTAGTAGGTGTCATATTAAACTTGGCTTTGTTTTTTGCTTATCACGTGCTGTGGCCTAAAGGCTTTGATGGGCAATTTGACTATATAGCTGCAGTGATTACCTTAGCAGCATGTATCGCATTATTTAAATTTAATCAGAGCGTATTGAGAGTGATTGGCGTAGCCGCTATTTTAGGTCTGATTGTTAAATTCAGTTTGTAATCCATTTATGAGCAGGTCTAGTGACCTGCTCATATAGTAAGAATATTTAAACCGCAGCGAGAAGTTGAGATTTGTAATTAATCTCTACAGACACATGAACGATTTCTTCATGTATAGAGAGTGCTTTTCGAACATCATCTGCTGTTAAATTAACATTGTGCAATTCTAAGGAAAGAATGCAGGAAAATTTACCCTTACCTACTTTCCAGACATGGAGATCAGTAATCGTAATTTGGCTATCTAATTCTTCAATAACTTCTTGAATCTCTTTTACTACAGGATGTTCCATTTCTGCATCCAGAAGTGTTTTACCGGTTTCCCTGATCAATCCCCAAGACCATTGTGCTACAAGCAATGCACCTACGATCCCGAGAACTGCATCTAGAAAATCCCATCCAAAATACTTCCCTGCGAAAAGCGCAATAATCGCTAATACAGAAGTTACAGCATCCGCTACTACATGCAGAAAAGCAGCTTTCTGGTTTAAGTCATGATCATCATGAGAGTGATGATGATCATGACCATAGTGGTGGTGGTGACCATTTTCACGTAGTAACCAGGCACAAATAAAATTAACGATCAAGCCGACAATCGCAATTGAAACTGCCTCGTTGTAGTGAATATTCACAGGATTGAATAAACGTTCTATCGATTGAACACCCATGAATACAGCAACAACCATCAATAAAATGGCACTCGAATATCCAGCNNTTATTTAGATATTGCATTTTATTGCACCACAATTAATACTCCCCCATAGTATATTTTTTTTAGGTTAAAGAGTATGTCTCACTTAAATCAAAACAAAAAAATTTTAAATCGAATTAGGCGAATTCAAGGTCAAACCCATGCCCTTGAACAGAATATTTTAAAATCTGAAAATTCGTGTATTGAGGCATTACAGCAAATTGCAGCGATTAAGGGAGCGATAAATGGCTTAATGAATGAGTTAATAGAACTTCATCTTAGAAAGCATGTATTAGGTGATACTGCGGAAATAAAGGAACAAGAACTGAATGAATTTTTAGCTTTAATTAAGCGCTACGTATAATTTAAACGCACAGTTTTTAAAATAGAAAACTGTGCACTGACCTATCAATGACAGTGGTAATCACCAGTTTTACTATTGGTGTGACAACCCTGTGAGTTTGTTCCTCCAGAATGAGCATTTGCATAAGTAAATGACATGCCTATAAAGCATATTAATAAAAAAAATTTCATCTAATCCCATCTCCAATAGTAAGAATATCAATTTGTATGATATTTAATCAAAGCTAACACAACTTAGGCCATTTTCAAATAAATCAGATAGATGAAAACATAACGAAAAAACTTGGCTATCAATACTAAAAACAGGAATTTAGAAAATTTCTCCTTAAGCACGCCACTGACTAAGGTAATTGGATCACCGATCACTGGAACCCAGCTTAATAATAGTAAAGGTGAACCATAACGCCCATATAGGTTTTGTGCCTTTAATAACTTTTCTTCAGATACAGGAAACCATTTCTTATCTTTGTATTTTTCAACTTGTACTCCCAACCACCAATTCACGCATGAGCCTAAAACATTTCCTAGCGTTGCTACACTTATAAGTAAAATGGCTGAATATTCTCCTAGGATTAGTATTCCAGCTAATACAGATTCGGATTGCAGAGGCAGTAATGTTGCTGCCCCAAATGCACTTAAGAATAAAAAAATATAAGCCACTATTTAGGCCAATGCTGGTGATATCTATCAATCATAAATTCATGCTCATGCTTACCTTTATGATTGTGCTGCAATAAATGCTCGTGGTCCTGCGGTAAATCAGGATGAGTATGCTCTAGAATTAAATCATCTTTTCTTGGCCAGGTAACAAATGCGACGACCATGGATACGAGGGCAATGAATGCCATAGGCACAAAAGTAATCAATGTTCCAAAGTTTGTACTTAACCAGCCCACTAATGGATAAGTGATTAACCAACAAGCATGGGAAAATGCAAATTGAGCTGCAAATAGTGCTGTCCGGTTTTCACTTGAGGCAGACTTTCTAATAAGACGTCCAGTGGGTGTTTGAGAAACCGAATAACCAATGCCTAATATAAACCAAAGTGCTAATAACCAAGCATAGGTAGAAATAAAGTAGCCACTCAGTAATCCAACGACGAGAACCACAGTCCCTGAAAGCATGACAGCTCTATCATTCAATTTATCTAATATTTTTGGCAATGCAAATGCAGCAATCATTGAACCTAATCCAAATAAACCAAATGCCCATGTCGTCGCTTTTTCCGTCAAGCCAAAGGTCGTTTGAACAAGAACGACTGTATTTACGATAACGACTGCACTGGCTGAAGCAATAGCGAGATTTAAAGCTAACAATGCTTTTAAACGAGGTGTTCTGAAATATATTTTTGCGCCTTGTTTGATCCGGTTATATACCCCGATAAATTCAGGCATTTTCGCATTTGGTAATTTTGCACTGACTACAAATAATGCTGAACCGATAAATCCAACCACAGTTCCCAAAAACAAGTTGTGATAACTCATCACTGTGAGTAATAAACCTGCAAGCATCGGGCTTATAATGTTTTCCAGATCGTAGGCTAAACGAGACAGAGATAAAGCCTTTGTATACTCTTCTTCTATGGGTAAAACTTCCGGGATCATGGCCTGGAATGTTGGGGTAAAAGCGGCTGAAGCAGACTGTAGAATAAAAATCAAAATATAGATTTGCCAGATTTGAGTCACGAAAGGCAGACACAATGCGGTTAAAGCTCGAATGACATCTAAGCCCACCAAAACTTTTTTTCTCGGTAATCTTTCAGCAAATGCGGAAGCAATGGGTGCGACCCCAATATAAGCAATCATTTTAATTGCCAAGGCAATACCCAGGACCTGCGCTGCCTGCCCTTTTGCGATGTCGTAAGCCTGCAAGGCTAGAGCAATAGTAATGAGTCCCGTACCAATCAAAGCGATAACTTGAGCTAAGAACAAATGCCGATATGTTGTGTTTTTTAATACTTCTAGCATTTTAGGGACTCCTTATTTAGAACCTAACTTTTATGCCATACAGGTTCCAGATGAGGCTTAGGCCTCATCTGGAATTCCAAAAATTAAAAGACCTTTTTCATTTCACTGAATCGACCTTCAATATTCAAAGTTACAGTCACTGGATTTTCTGTTCTGTTTCGCCAGAACCAGCCATGCTTTCCGTCAAATGCAGCAGTCAATGTGCCAGATTGCTCAGTTTCATTTTTACCTTTACCGTAACCATGATAAAAGTCTTTTGGCGCATTTACAGGATCGCCATGGGTATCATAGTTCAGACCACCACCTGAAGATTTCCAATCAAAGCTTACACTTGCATCTTTAGGCATAGCCAACTTAACTTCAGTTGCCTGGTTAGGTTTTAATTCGATAGAGATCGATTCTTTCTTAATAGCGGGCATTGTATTTGAGCTATCATTTGTTACAGCAGCCTGAGCAACCGAACTATTAGCAGTATTTACTGAAGGGATCTGAGGGGTCTCTCCCATTCCATTCTCTGATTCAGCCGCTAAAGATTGCTTGATTTCCCCCATTTTGGTTAAACCCAAAACTTTACCTACACCAGTAGGGTCAATAGCGTATTCGGCTGGCATTACACAAGTCACAAGAACAACAACGGCACTCACCGCAGCAACCACAGTGGATTTAATCAGTTTCTTTGAAGAGGGTAATTCAACATCTTTTGGAATTTCAGCGTTAAACATAATTTAGATCCTTATTGTGTAATGAAGCCAGTGAGTTGGTAGCCAACAAGTAGAAAACCAAGGGACATCAAGAAGACATTGCTTTGATATGCTGTTTTGAAGAAATAAGGGGTTTTTCTCCACATCGTCATAAGCAGTAAAATGATGGCTAATGCCATGAGTTGCCCTAATTCGACCCCGATGTTGAAAGAGATCAGATTCGCAAGCAGGCCATCATCTGGCACTTCATATTCCTGAATTTTTACAGCTAAACCAAAGCCGTGAATCAAACCAAAAATCAGCGTGGCAATTTTTGTATTGGGCTGGAATCCAAACCAGCGCTGATAAGCACCTAAATTATCTAAAGCTTTATAAACAATAGAAAAACCAATGATTGCATCAATAATGTATGCATTCATCGAAATGTTGTAATACACCCCTATCAGCATGGTAACTGAATGACCGATGGCGAACAGGCTGACATACAAACCAATATCTTTCATACGGTATAAGAAGAAAATAATACCGACCAGAAATAATAAATGGTCATAACCTGTAACCATGTGTTTGGCGCCCAGATAAATAAAGGGGATCACATGAACACCGTAGATTTCCTGTATATAGCCTTTGTCACCCTCTGCAACTCCATGAGCAAAAAGTGCAGGACTTATCAAGACCATACCTAAAGCAATCAACAGCTTTAAATAGGTTTTGAGCTTCACATAATGTGAATCAATAATTTGCATCTAAATCAAACTCCAAAAATTAAAAAATGGTTCAAAAAACTCATGATTTTTTTTGGAGGTTTAAAAATACGACTTGCAAGCAATAGAGCGTATTTCTGCGTACGGTCAAATATTTGCGCACCTAACAGAAGCAAGATGAGTGCTATTTCTTTGATAGATGCAACATTAGAAAAATGTTCGTAATAGGTATCTTGATGATGATGTGAATGTTGCTGATTTACCTCATGATGATGAGTGTGAATCACATCTACATAGGCATGCTCTTGAAAGCGGTTTTCAGTCGCATGCTCGTTAAAATGCAGACATAGTGCAAGACTGATGATGCAAACCAGACACATCATCACATATCTCATTTTTGAATCTTGCACTATTGCCATCATATTGAACTTCTCTACCCTTTCTGCTCAGCGAAACCGTCAGATTTTTTCTGAAGAGCTTGGTTAAACCAAACATAGAGGGTGGGCAGAATAATCAAGGTAAGTAGCGTTGAGGAAATAATTCCCCCTATAACAACGGTTGCAATTGGGCGCTGTACTTCTGAACCAATCCCCACGTTTAAAGCCATAGGGATAAAGCCCAAAGAGGCAACCAGTGCAGTAATCAGCACTGGCCGCAAACGTTCTAATGCACCATGTTTTACTGCATCAATCAGCCCTTCACCCTGATCACGCAATCTCTGAATGGCCGATACGAGTACCAAACCATTGAGTACTGCAACACCCGATAAAGCAATAAAACCAACAGCAGCCGAGATAGAGAAAGGAATATCACGGAGGGCTAAAGCAATGACTCCACCCGTTAATGCAAAAGGCACACCAGTAAAGACCAGCACACTATTTCTGATATTGCCTAAGGCCATATAAATCATTGCAAATATCAAAATCAAAGCGATGGGTACAACAATCATAAGTCGATTAGAGGCTGACTCCATTTGTTCAAAAGTACCGCCCCAAGTAAGCCAGTAACCTTCTGGCATTTGGAAATCAGAGTTTAATTTTGATTGTGCATCAGCAATGTAACTACCGATATCAGTACCACGCACGTTTGCCGTGATCACAATACGACGTTTACCATTTTCACGAGAAATTTGGTTTGGTCCTTGAATATTCTTCAATTCAATCAATTCGGACAACAATACACTTGGACCATCAGGCAAACTGACAGGAATTTGATACAGTTTTTCCAGGTCAGTTACTGAGTTTTGATCCATCCGCACAACAATATCGAACTTACGATCACCCTCAAATACTTTACCTGCTGTTTCACCCGTGATGAGATTAGAAACATGCTTTTGCACATCTTCTGCATCTAGCCCATAGTTCGCAATCATGTCTTTCTTGAGTTCAACAGACACCATTGGCAGTCCCGACATCTGTTCAACTTTCAAGTCAGCTGTACCGTTCACACCTTCAAGTACATCTGCAACACCATTCCCTAATTCCAAAAGCTGCTCTAAATCATCTCCGTAAATTTTTACAGCAACGTCCGTACGGACACCTGAAATAAGTTCGTTAAATCGCATTTGAATCGGTTGAGTGAATTCATAGTTGTTTCCATATACACTTTTAGAAACACGTTCAATTTCAGTAACGATAGCGGATTTTTCTTTATCGGGATCTGGCCACTGATCGCGTGGTTTCAATATGACAAAATTATCAGCTACGTTTGGTGGCACCGGATCAGTTGCAATCTCAGCCGTACCGACTTTGGCAAATATCGTTTGAACCTCAGGGATTTTCTTGATTTCTTTCTCAAGCGCATATTGCATTTCGACCGCTTGAGTTAAGGACGTTCCCGGTATACGCAGCGCATGTAATGCCACATCACCTTCATCTAAAGAGGGAATAAATTCAGACCCCAATCGTGTTGAAAGGCTTGCACTAAATACAAAGAATACAGCTACAAAAGCAATCAGCTTGTACCTATGATTCAATGACCAATCTAAGACCGGGTTATAAATCTTTTTAATGAAGTAAACAATTCTAGACTCTTCATCTTTGATTTTACCTGCGGTCACTAAAGCCACCATTGCAGGTACAAATGTAATCGATAGAAGCATAGCGGCAACCAATGCCATCACTACGGTCATTGCCATAGGCGTGAACATCTTGCCTTCTACCCCAGTCAAGGTCATTATCGGCAAATACACCAAGATGATAATCAACTGACCGTAGAGAATGGCTTTTCGTGATTCTTTAGTCGCTTCAAAAACCGTTGTGAATCGTTCTTGACGGGTGAGTATTCGTCCTAATTCTTTCTGCTTCATGGCCAATCTGGCCAGTGAGGCTTCAACAATTACCACGGCACCATCTACAATGATCCCGAAGTCCAAAGCCCCTAAGCTCATTAAATTTGCACTAATTTTCTGATTCACCATGCCTGTGATAGTCATCAACATCGACAGTGGTATCACCATTGCGGTAATCAGCGCAGCACGGAAATGACCCAGAAAAATGAACAACACGACAATGACCAGAATTGCACCTTCAAGCAAATTCTTCTTCACGGTTTCAATCGTGGCATCCACTAATGTCGTACGGTTATATACTGCTTTGGCTTCAACACCTTCAGGTAAGGACTTTTGGACTTGCTGTAATTTTTGATCTACTGCATCAGCGACATTACGCGAGTTTTCTCCAATCAGCATAAAAGCTGTACCCAGCACAATTTCCTGGCCATCTTTTGTTGCAGCGCCTGTACGGAGTTCGTGTCCAATAGAAATCTTAGCTACATCTTTTAAACGCAAGATATAACCATTGCTTGTGGTGATCGGAATATTCTGAATTTGCTCAATCGAACTGATTTGAGAATCAGAACGTATCAAGTACTGCTCACCATTCTTCTCAATATAGCCTGAACCTTTATTCATGCTATTTTTAGAAATGGCATCCAAAATAGTCTTTTGATCTAGACCAATACTTCGTAAATACGCATAGTCAGGCTGTACAACAAATTGTTTTAAATAGCCACCAATCGTATTGATTTCATTTACACCTTCAACATTTCGAAGCTGAGGCTTGATCACCCAATCTTGAAGTGTTCGCAATTCAGTAGGTGAAAGTGGATTCTGATTGTTTTTTGCATTTTCCACCGTGTACATGAAGATTTCGCCAAGTCCTGTAGAAACAGGACCCATAGAAGTCGATATCCCCCCCGGAAGACTGGGTGTAACCCCTTGCAACTTTTCATTCACTAGCTGACGGGCAAAGTAAATGTCCGTCCCTTCCTTAAAAATCGCAGTCACTTGAGATAAGCCATATCTGGATACTGATCGGGTATAGTCCAGATTAGGAATACCAGCCAAAGCCGTTTCAATTGGATAGGTGACCTGGGACTCCATCTCGGTTGGAGATAAGCCCTGGGCTTCACTGTTAATTTGAACTTGGACGTTGGTAATATCGGGTACAGCATCAATGGGCAGTTTAAAATAGTTGTAAACGCCAAATGCTCCTATGAATAGGAAAACGATCAGTACCAGCCAACGATTCTTTATCGAGAACTTTACAATTTGGTCAAACATAAACGCTACCCCTTAATGATCATGAGTAGCGCCAGATTTACCCAGCTCTGCTTTTAATAAATAAGAATTCCCGGCAGCATACACTTGTCCTGCTTTCAGGCCAGATTTCACCTCAACATAACCGTTAAATTTATCGCCTAATTCTAGAGGACGTGCTTCAAACTCATTTCCCACACGAATAAATACTACATCCCAGTCACGGAAGTTCTGTAAAGCATCTTCACGGACAACCATCGGTTTCATNNGTATTGGCAATTTTGAACAATGGAGATGATGGCGTTACATTAGAACCCACTGCTCCAAGCACCTGTAGAATCGTGCCTGACATCGCGGCTCTGACTTCAATTGTTCCATTACCCGCACCTCCATAAGAGCTGATTAAACTATTAAGCTCATTGGCCCGAGTCTGTGCATCTTCAAATTCACGTTTGGCATTGATGTAGTCAATTTCAGGCGAAATACGTTTTTGAAAAAAAACTCTTTCTTGCTCCATTTTCTTGCGTGAAAATTGTAAATTATCTATCGCAATAGAACGCTCAGCATTTAAACGGATCAAGTCTTGGCTTTGTACAGTCGCCAAAAGATCCCCCTGATTCACTTTATCGCCAATTGAACGGTATGTTTTTATTAATGTTCCGCTCGCTTTAGGTGTAATAAAACTTTCAAAATTATCAGGAAATTTCAGTTCGCCTTTGAGTTCAAGTGCATTTTCAAACATCATGGGTTCAACTTTTAAAAGTTCCAAACCACTGCTCTTGATACTGCTATCAAGCATAGTGACTCGTCCCTCTTTGGTATCCCATTTCCAAGTATGTTTTTTACCTTGATAATCAACATTGATCACCATCAAGAATGAATGTGGCTCATAGACAATTTCATTCCCAATCAGATAATCGCTTTCCGGTTCAAATTCAATATTCTGCTCTGCATCAAGACGCTTGACAAAAATATTGGCGCTAATCTCTTCTGGTTTTAATGGCTTATCTTTAAAGTAGCCATACACCCGTAAATGAGGCTCTACCCCTTCCTCGAAGATTTTGACTTCAGCCGCAAAATCACCATCGCGATATAAACGGCCCCCATGCGGGCCTTTTTCATCTCCCGCCACAGCAACTTTTTCTTCAGCCCCTTCACTCTGACTTGAAGTTTCGGCTTTATTACCCGTTTTGTACCAAGCGATTGCACATAAAACGACTAATAAAGCGATCACACCTGTAGTAATTAAAGCATTGGTTGGTTTATTCATATTTTCAGGCCTTATTCTTGATCTAAATTGGTCACATAATTTCGTTCAACCTCTGCAATTTGATTTTGCAAAGCCAACCACAAATCGAAACGAGCGAGATGTTTATCCAACCAAATTTGCTTAATACTATTGAGTTCAAGTAAAGAAATTTTTCCTGCCTGATAGCCCATTTCAGCAATTCTCAAACTTTCTTTGGTGGCAGGAAGTATCGACTGATCATAGTTTTTGATCGAATCAATCAGGTTCGATACTTCAATAGACTTATTTTCTAATTCAATTTTAGAGTTACGGTTTATGAGAAGAGATCGCGTTTCTGCACGCTCTTGCTCAGCTTGTGCAAGTGCAATACCCCCCTTATTTCGATTAAAAACAGATAGGGGAATAGATGTAGAAACTAAGAAAACTTGATCATTGGTCTCCTGATAGTTCCTTACCCCTAAACCTAGCGTAATATCTGGCACGGCTTCTTTTTTAGCTAATTCATACTGGGTTTTAGCCAGTTGAGTTTTAAGCAAGGCCTCTTGTTCAGATAAGCTCACTTTATCGGCAAAGTTAATGCTTAAAGGAACTTCAATTGCTTGATCAGGTAATACAGATATGAATTTGGAACACAGATTTTTTTGAAATTGAACTTTCTTCACTTCGTTCTGATAACGTAGTTTTGATTCAGACGATAAAGCTGAACTCAATTGAACGTCAGATGGAATTACTCTGCCAAACTTCAATTTTTCATTCAGTACCTGGGCTTGTCTCGCATTCATCTTGCTTTCGGTAGAATAAATTTCTACCCGCTTTGAAGCCGCATACCAATTTGACATACAAACACGGAAATCGGCTTTTAATTCAGCCTGACGCTTCAATGCCTCAAATTGGTTGTTATTGCCTTGAAAACCTGCCAACTGCCTACGCAAAGCGCGTTTATTATTGAGAGGAATATCCTGAGACAAACCAATCATCGTCGTTGGTCCATCAAGATCTTTAAGGTCTGAATTACCTAAATTGTCTAATTCAAGATTAAACGTAGGATTATTAAGTCTACCGGCATATTTATGATTTATGGCATATGCGTGTTGAGACTGTTGCAAACTATTCAGAATTGAATCGTTTGAAATTACCTGTTGTTGTAGCTGAACGTAATCAGATGCTGCAAATAATCGAGTCGTTGCTGCTACTAAACCACAGGCAAGAAATATCTGATATTTTTTAGACATGACTTTACCTATACAAAAAAATGAAAATTATTTTTTGTACAGAAAAATCAATTTCTTATAACGATTAAATCTTTTGTAAAGATATAGGAATTACAAAGGGATTCTATCCTTTTCCTAAGTACATAAGATCGAACGGGTCGTTCAAAAAGACTCAGAAAAAGCAGAATGAGCGGGAGGGAAAAACTCAAGAGAAAAACTGGATCAATGCTCATTTGGTCTTTAGCTTGAACCGGTGGAGTAGAATGATGAAAAGGTGATTCATCATAACTGGTCCAGTTGTGATTTTTAATGTCTTCTATTAAAACTTGCTCTTCAGCATGGTGAATAAGTGACCATTGGCTGGAACTGTCTGTTTCAACGGAGATAGTCACATCGTGATGATGATCAAGATTTTTAGCTATAACGGGCGCCCACGTGTAAGCTCCCGTTGTTGTTATCGCAAACAAAAACAGGACAAACGCAAGAATAAGTTTTGAGAACTTATTATGTGGCATACGAAAAAATCATCTCGAGATTCGCAGAAAGCATACTGAATAGAACTTCAAAAGTAAATTGTTAGCTAAGATAAAAAATATGGCACTGTTGCAAATAGAGATTTGAGTCGATGAAGTTCCTTTTTAAAAGTGCTTAGAGACCGAAAACCCTGTTGATTAGACACACTTCACCTTGAGGCTGACCATAATAAAATGACGATGCTTGTCCTTTACGTAGTGCACGCATGACTTCAATACCTTTAATTGTGGCATAAGCCGTCTTCATAG
>DFCG01000073.1:0-5634 GCA_002367455.1 Acinetobacter sp. UBA3060
CCATTTTCATCCAGACGTTCTTCCTGCAATAGCAACTCATGCCCCAAATGCATACAGAATTTTGGAATATCCCACGACGTTGAATTATCCGTGGCAAACACCTCAACCACATCACCTGCCTTAGATTTACGGATCGCCTGATGCAACATCATCACTGGCTCAGGGCAACGCAAACCTCGAGTATTCAATTGCAGACTTGGAATAATTTCAGTTGGGGACATCGATAGACTCAGGATGGAAAGACCGCCATATTTTAGCATAAAGCTGCGATTACATTGCTGCTTTGCATACGTGGCCAGTTCCAAAATCAGCGCTGACTCGCGCGATCAAGACTGCGCATCATATTTACAATAGACAAGCGTATTTTCTGCGGTATGATAAAACCACGTTTTTTTAGATATTAAGAGTCTTCAGGAAAAATCATGCACGAGGAATCAGGCCCGTCGTGGGGTATGCGCGGCTTACGCAAATGGCTGGGAACTGCACCCGAAACTCGCGACGAACTGCTAAAATTAGTACAAGATTCACGTCGATTTTTAGAACCCGATACTGTTGCCATGCTTGAGGGCGTTCTTGACCTCCCGGCAACCAAAATTCGTGAAGTCATGACGCCTCGCACGTCCATGATCAGCTTACAGGAAGATGACCAGCTGCTGGATATCCTGCATGTGTTGGTCGAGTCTGCGCATTCACGTTTTCCGGTATTTTCATCCGATCAGACCGACAATGTAGTCGGCATTCTATTGGCCAAGGATTTATTGCCTTTTCTAACTGAACCGACGGCCAAAGTCGATATTCGCGCGCTTATGCGTCAGCCTTTATTTGTTCCAGAAAGTGCCCGCTCCGATCAGGTGCTGCGCATGTTAAAGAATACCCAGACGCATATTGCGGTGGTGATTGATGAATACGGTACGACTTCGGGTCTGGTGACACTGGAAGATATTCTGGAAGAAATTGTCGGTGAAATTGAAGATGAACATGACAATGCTGACGAAGAAGCATACTACATTGTTCCGGATAACGACCCGACTACCGCCAATACCTGGGTAGTCCAAGCCCTGACTCCGATTGAGTATTTCAATAATATGCTGGATGCGACTTTCCCTGATGATGAAGTGGAAACCATGGGCGGCTTGTTATTACAGGAAATTGGTCTGGTGAGTGACCTTGAAGGTCAAACCATTGAACTGGAAAACTGGCAATTTACCATTCTTGAGGCGGATTCACGCTCTATTCATCTAATTCGAGCCGTGCGCCAATGAGAGCGTATTTCGATAAGCTGTTGAGTTCGTCTCAACAGCAAAAACCGTTGCCGCTGATCTATCCTGTTTTAATTGCCTTATTTGCAGGTGCCATCTTCAGCTTGGCGCTGGCCCCTTATCATTACTGGTGGCTAGCCATTCTGTCTCCGGCCCTGCTCTATGCCTGCCTGCGCGGACGTACTGCAAAACAGGCTTTTGGCATTGGCTGGGCTTACGGGATTGGCTTGTGGTTTGTCGGCGCATTCTGGCTCTATACCTCGATTCATGTCTATGGCGATACCAGTGCATTTCTCAGCGTTGTAATGATCCTGATCATGGCACTGGTGATGGGCCTGTTTAGTGCCGTTCAAACGTTTGTCTATCGCTGCTTTTTCCCGGAAACCCCTTTAACCTTTGCCCCGCTCTGGGTGCTGTTTGAATGGTCCAAGACTTGGGTCTTTACCGGTTTCCCGTGGCTATTTGCTGGCTATGCCTTTACCGAACGCTACTTGGATGCTTATGCGCCTTTATTCGGGGTGTTCGGGGTGTCTTTCGTGGTGATCATTCTGGCCTGTGCACTGGTTGAAATTCTGAATAGACGCCTGTTCTGGGCTATTCCTTCGGCAGTTTTATTACTCGGTGCCTGGGGCGCAGCACAGCTGACGTTTGTTGAGCAAAAAAATCAAAAGCCTTTAACGGTTTCCCTGATTCAGGGCAATATTCCGCAAGACTTGAAATGGCTAACTGAATATCAGGTGAAGACCTTATTGATTTATGCCAATTTGAGTAAAACCGAATGGGGCCGTGATCTGATCGTCTGGCCGGAATCTTCGATTCCCATGTTCCAGACTGATATTGAAGCCTTTCTGGAGGCCATGAAAGTACAAGCTGAAAAATCAGGCACTGCATGGGTGACCGGCATTCCATATTGGGATTTAGCCGAATCGCAGACTGCGGGCTATCCAAAATATTACAATAGTATTATGGCCAGTGGCGATGAATCCGATGGCCTATACAAGAAGCAACGACTGGTTCCCTTTGGTGAATATATCCCCTTATCAGGCTGGCTGAGCTGGGTCTTGCCAGGTCTGCAAAATGATCCTTCCATGAGTGGTTTTACCCGGGGCGCAGATCATCAAAAACCATTGAATGTGAAAAATCATCCATTGGGTTCTGCAATTTGCTATGAAGTGGCCTACCCGAATTTGACCCGTCGCAATGCCAGCCAAAGTGATTTTCTGGTGACCGTGTCTAATGATGCCTGGTTTACCGGCACGGCAGGACCATTACAGCATCTGCAAATGGTGCAAATGCGTGCTAAAGAAAATGGCCGCTGGTTTATTCGCGCCACCAATACCGGTGTAACCGCCTTTATTGACCACAATGGCCACATCGTAAAAAAAGCCCCGGTGGATCAGGAAGCGGTATTACGTGGTGAACTTCCAGCCATGCAGGGCGAAACGCTGTATATGAAACTCAGTGATTGGCCAGTGATGATCTTCTCAGTTCTGCTTTTGCTTATTGGATGGCGCTTCCGTCCACGTAAAGTGGATGTCAGCTTTAAGTCAAGAAGATAATTTCTTCAAGTCCCTCTTTTACAAAGAGGGATTTAGGGGATTCCTGAATATAGCACCTTATCAATCCCTCCTAAGCTCCCTTTATGAAAGCGAAGAACACTCAAGGCAATAAAAAACCGAGGTCACAGCCTCGGTTTTCTATCTCTTTAAAACTTAAAACTGTATAGCCAGATAACACACCATACTGGCAAGAGACAACATCGGCACATGACGATACAGGTTAACCAATGTCTGCTCAAATGCTGAACCTTGTTCGGCTTGAATGCGGATTACACTCGCATTTAATGCTGACCAGAAACACAGGGCCAATAAACTGCTCATCAAACTGATAGCAAAGAAAGCCACCATAATCTGGCTGCTGCCTTCGGTGCTCTGCCATAAATGGACGATTCCCTGACTGATCGGCAGCATGCTTAAAACCAGAAGAACAGATTTCAGCATCGACCAATGAAATTGATTGATTTCATCTCCTAAGATTAATGCTTTCATGTGCTTCTCCGTTGGCGAGTCAAGTACCATTCAGATCATTATGAGCTTTTTTAAATAAATAGAAAGTGTATGTTTATTCATATTTTACGAGAATTGTAATAGATAAATATGGGAATAATTCTTATTATAACTCGCATATCGTTTTTATTATTTCATTATTATAAATATCATTAACTTACATTATATTTAATAATTAATAGTTATTATCACTTCACTTCGTATTGAAATAGCCTATTCAGTGAAGTGATATATTCTATCTATCGAAAATTTATAACGATTCTCAATTAAGGCTGATAATAAATATCGGCATCTGTTCCTTCACCACCCGATTGACCATCTGCACCAAATGAATACAGATCGAAGCTGCGGCCATCGGTGCCCGGAATCACATATTGCAGTTCATTATCCCAGCTGTCTTTTGGAAAACCGCCCTTGACATAACCGCCTGGCACCCAGTTTTTTGCAGTCGCTGGCTGATTCACCAGTGCATCCAGACCGCCTTCCTGCATACTTGGATACTTGCCATTGTCCAGCTTGTATTGATCCAGTGAACCTGCAATGCTCTGCAACTTGATCACGGTGGTATCTACTTTGGCTTTTTCACCGCGTCCCATCACGTTCGGAACGATCAGCGCAGCAAGCACACCGAGAATAACAATCACCACCATGACTTCGATTAAGGTAAAGCCCGTCTGTTTATTTAATTGATTCCTTTTCATTCAATCTCTCTCATTTATTTGCATCATTCAGAATTTCCACTTGAATCTTGATCACAGCAAAATTCTAACTGGCTTCTGTTTAAATCATATTATTCATATTCACAATTGGCAGCATCACTGCAATCACAATCACCAGAACAATACTGGCCATCAATACCAGCATTAAAGGTTCCAGCAAGGCCAGTAAAGTTGAAATCAGGGTGGTCACTTCGCGATCCTGCATCTGTGAAGCACGTTCCAGCATGCGGTCCAGTTCACCAGACGCTTCACCACTTTTGATCATTTGTACCATCATCGGCGGGAAATAACCACTGCGTTCCAGTTGGGTCGCCAGGTTGCCACCTTCAGTGACTTTTTCCGCTGCCAGATTGACAGCATCACGGATCACCCAGTTGTTACTGACTGCAGCACCAATGCGCAGTGCATCGACCAGCGGCACGCCAGACTGGGTCAAAATGGATAAGGTACTGGCAAAACGTGCGGCATTAATCCCGCGTGACAATTTGCCGAATAAAGGTAATTTTAAGGTCAGACGGTCAAAGGCATAATGCCCGGCGGTGGTTCTTAAAAACCGGACCAACAGGAAAATCCCCAAAGCACCACCAATCAATAAAAATGGCCAGGCAATGCGGATAAAATCACTGGCTTTCATCAAGGCCACGGTAATCCACGGTAAGGCGTCTTTACTCTGATCAAAAGTCTTGACGATATCCGGCACCACATAGGTCATCAGCCCCATCACGATCGCAAAGGACATCAGCATCAGGATAATCGGATAGACCATTGCACCCTGAATTTTTTTCTGCATGGCAAACCGGTTTTCGGTATAGTCTGCCAGTTGGTCCAGAATCAGGTCCAGATGTCCGGAACGCTCACCGGCCGCAATCGTAGCAATATACAGTTCAGGAAAACGTCCGGATTGCTGCAAACCCTGCGCCAGACTATGCCCTTCTAGTACCTTGGAGCGAACCGACATCAGCAGGTTTTGTACATGCACTTTTTCGCTTTGCTTGCCGACGGCGCGGATGGCTTCTTCCAGTGGAATCGCAGCAGCGACCAGCACGGATAACTGCCGGGTCATCAGAGCCAGATCGTAGGCGGTGATGCTTTTTTCAAACCATTTTCGACGATGCTGTTGGTCTTTTTTTTCAACAGGATCAACAGAGACCGGAATAAGTGCTTTATCCCGTAATTGTTGCCGGATCTGACGTGCAGAATCCCCCTCTAGCACGCCTTTTTGCTGCTTTCCTGAAGCATCAAGCGCAATAAACTGATATGCAGGCATTGTAATGCTCTAATTTTCCAAAATTTTGCTTAACGCTGTTGCGTCAGACCACCGAAATCATTCATATTCTTTGATATAAATTATCTGCTCACTCTAACATAATCGAACTTTAAGCACGACGAAATTTCTTCAGGATCTCCACCCCAAGATATGCAAAATTCTCACACCGATTCCAGTCTACTTTATCGCGTACGCGTTGCTGTAGCTGTACATGTATTTGATTGTTTTGATTACACGATGAGTGCAAAACAATTTGAACAGGCACAGATGGGCGCACGTGTACTGGTGTCGTTTGGTCGGCAGAATCTGGTCGGGGTGATTAT
>DFCG01000073.1:5656-10192 GCA_002367455.1 Acinetobacter sp. UBA3060
TGCGTCAGGGTAAGCCTTATAACCTGCTGGCCCGTACCTGGAAATTGCTGGACCCTGATGCCGAGGCCAAAGTACGCCGTTCGGATAAGCAGCAGGAAGCCTACCGGATTCTAAAACTGCATCCAGTCGGGACTACTGAAAATGTGCTGAATATGGCCGGGATTGAAACCGCGACCTTAAAAACACTAGAGAAAAAAGAGATTTGCGCCTGTGTGCTGGAGCCACAAGATTTCAGTCCGCAGCCGATGCAGCTGGCACAAATGCCGCTAACTGCCAATCCTGAACAAAAACATGCAGTCCAACAGGTATTAAAATATCACAATCAATATCAGGCTTTTTTACTGGATGGTCTGACCGGTAGCGGTAAAACTGAAGTGTATTTGCAGATCATGGAGCAGGTACTGAAACAAGGCAAACAGGTGCTGGTGCTGGTGCCGGAAATCGGCCTGACCCCGCAAACCATCAGCCGTTTTCAGTCCCGTTTTCATTGCCATATTGCGCTGCTGCACTCCGGCCTGAATGATTCCAAACGGCTACAAGCCTGGCAGTCGGGGGAAACTGGCAAAGCCTCGATTGTGCTGGGTACACGTTCCGCCATTTATACGCCAATGCCGAATCTGGGCCTGATCATTCTGGATGAAGAACATGACCTGTCCTTTAAACAGCAGGAAGGCTTCCGCTATCATGCCCGAGATGTCGCTCTGTACCGCGGCCATTTACAGCAATGTCCAGTGCTGCTGGGATCAGCCACACCAAGTATTGACAGTTATGCGCTGGTGGAACATGGCAAGATGCAGGTACTGGAGCTGAACCAGCGTGCCGGCACGGCCTTGATGCCCAAAATCCATATTCTGGATTTAAAAGTTGCACAAAAAAAGCATGGGATTAGCCTGCAATTGATTCAGGACATCAAAAAGCGCCTGGAGAAAAAAGAACAGGTACTGATTTTTTTAAACCGCCGTGGCTATGCCCCCGTCCTGCTTTGTGGCAGCTGTGGCTGGCAGGCGCAATGTCCGCACTGTGATGCCAACTTCACTGTACACCGTCAGCCTTATCAGCATCTGCATTGCCATCACTGCGGTACTATTCACCGTATGCCGGAACACTGCCCGCAATGTCAGCATCAGGAACTGGTTACACTGGGTATGGGCACCGGCAAAGTCGAAGAACATTTAAATGAGCTATTTCCGGATTTTGAGGTGATTCGGGTCGATCGCGATTCCACCAGTCGGGTCGGCAGCTGGCAAAAAATCTATGACAAGATTCAGAAAAGCGAACCGGCGATTCTACTCGGCACCCAGATGCTGGCCAAGGGGCATCATTTTCCTTATGTGACGCTGGTGGCGATTCTGGATATTGATTCCGGTCTGCTGAGTGTGGACTTCCGTGCTACTGAACGGACTGCGCAACTGATCGTGCAAGTGGCTGGCCGTGCCGGACGTGGTGAACATAAAGGCGATGTTTATCTGCAGACCCTCAGACCTGATCATGCCCTGCTGAACACCTTAGTGAATGAAAATTATCGCGTATTTGCCCAGCAGACCTTAAAAGAACGGCAGATGGCCAGAATGCCGCCCTACCGTTATGCCATCCTGATTCGCTGTGAATCCAAGGATCAGGCACAAAATACCGAATTCTTACAGAAACATGCAGCACTCCTCAGGCAATATCCTGATCTGGCGCTGGACATCTGGGGACCGATTCCTGCACCTATGGAACGTAAGGCCGGACGCTATCAGTCGCATATGGTGCTATTGTCAGCGGATCGTCCACGTTTGCATTACTATGTGCGTAGCTGGTGGCAAAACATGCTGCAGGACAAACCTTCTAGCATGAAGCTCACGCTGGACATCGACCCTCAGGAACTGAGCTAAAAGATATTGCGCCTGAGGATCGATCTGGAATACGAAACTGCAAGTCTGGATCAAGAATAAATTTAGGGCAGGAAAATGTCGATACTGTTACAAATAACACTGGTTCTGGTCATTGCACTGTTGATAGTGCCACTGAGTAAAAGGCTCAGATTGCCAAGTGTGCTGGGCTATCTGTTAACAGGGATCATCTTAAGTCCAAGCCTTTTGCACCTGATTCAGACACCCGAAGTCATGAGTAGTTTCATGCAAGTCAGCCTGATGGCACTGATGTTCTGGATCGGCCTGCAACTCAGACCACAACGCATTGTGCAGATTAATCCCTCCCTGTGGATGATGGCTGCTTTACAGGTACTAATCAGCACCCTGATTTTCACGCTCATGGCCTGGGTTTTCCTTCAGCAAAGCCTACTCGCCAGCATTGTAATTGGACTCGCCGGCAGTTTGTCCGCCATGACTCTGGTGATTCAACATCTCAATCATCAGGAACAGTTCGCCACCAGTTATGGCCAGCAGGCCTATTCGATCCTGCTGGTTCATTCCCTGTTGGCCATTCTGGTGATTGCAGCTATTCCCCTATTTGCCGGGATTCGCTCGACTGAACATGGGGTGGCCTACTTTGCTGCCCTCATCGCGACGTTGAGCGGTCTGTTCCTGTGTAATCGTTACCTGATGCAGCCGTTGTATCGCTGGATTGCTAAAAGTGGCAGTCACGAACTGCATGCGATTGTAGCGATTGCGGTGACCTTGGCATTATTGGTGCTGATGAATACCCTCGGACTGAATCTATTTCTCGGTGCCTTATTTGCCGGCATTTTATTGGCAGATTCAGATTTCAGGCCTGCGGTAGAAAGTACGATTCGGCCTTTTCAGGGCCTGTTGATGGGCTTGGCATTTATCAGTCTAGGCATGTCACTGCACTTAGCTGATCTGCTAAATTTTCCCTGGATGATTCTGGGCGGCACCCTCACTTTAATCTTGGGCAAGTTTGCAATCAGTCTAGCATTGGCGCGTTATCATCAAAATAGCTGGCGCAATAGTACCTTGCTAGCAGCCAGTCTGGCACAAGGTGGCGAATTTGCCTTACTCGCACTGGTGATTGCGGTATCCGACCAGATTATTACGGCCGATCTACTCTCTCCCTTGCTGTGGATGGTGAGTTTTTCCTTGCTGCTGACGCCAGCATTTTATTGGTTATTGCACAGTCAGATCCTACCGCATCTGGATCGTCACAATCATCTGGCAGCGACCTTCGAAACTGATCTCAATCCTCAAACCAGTACACCGATTCTGCTGATTGGCTTTGGCCGCTTCGGGCAAATTATCGCCCGGATTTTACTGCAGCAGCAACACGCCTTTAGTGTCATGGACAGCACTGTGCCAGCCACTGAGCTTCTGGCGCAGTACGACATCCCTTTCTATCAGGCAGATGCGACAGAACCGGCAGCCTTGATGCAGGCAGGGGTTGCCACGGCGCAACAGGTCATTGTCGCCATTGATGATATTGAAGACTCGATGCTGATCGTGCGGCATCTGCGGCTGAATTATCCTGAAATCAGTTTATGGGTACGTGCCCGTGACCGGCATCATGTGCATTTATTACAGGATTTGGGCGTGAAACACATCTGGCGTGAAACTTATCTTTCAGCTTTAGAACTCAGTCAGGCCTTACTAAACCAGCTCAATCCTGACCCGGAAGAAAGCCTGCAACAGATTCAAAACTTCCGTGAACAGGATGAAAAGTTGCTCAATAGTCAATATCATCTGGATCCGGATGAACATCCAAATTATGAAAATCAGCGCAGCAGTTTGGCTGAACTGGAGCATCTGTTTACCCAGGATCAACGCCATAAAGTGCAAAAACAGGCTAAACAGCAGCAACAGGATACAAACGGCGCAGGAATTGATACGTTAAGAGATGAACTGTCCTAACTTGTGTTTTACAATAATGACACCATTAAAGCAGGGTTATGGAGAATTTTATGTCTGATTTACGCCAACGCTTTTTTATTGAAGATAGCCCTGTTCGTGGTGAAGTGGTGCATCTTGAAGAAGCTTTACAAACCATTTTAGCGCAACGTGACTATGCGCCTGCAGTTAAAATCCTGCTAGGTGAAATGCTTAGTGCCACTGCACTGCTGGCCAGCACATTGAAGATTAAAGGGCGTATCAGCCTGCAAATTCAGGCATCGGGCACATTTAAATGGGCTATGGCTGAATGTAACCATTTGGGTGAAGTTCGCGCTCTGGCTGACTATGAAGAAGATCCGCACTTTCTGGTCGGTGAAGACAGTAGTACAGTGTTGAAATCACTCACCTCTCCGGTTCTATTCATCAATATCGAACCAGAATTTGGTGAGCGTTATCAGGGGATTGTACCCCTTGATAAAGAAAATCTGGCGGGCTGTCTGATGCAGTATTATGACCTGTCTGCACAGATTCCGACGCGTATTGTACTGGCAAGTGACCATCAGCGTGCAGGTGGTTTACTGATTCAGTTATTACCACGTAATAGTGAAGAAGAACAACGCCGGGTAGATGAAGATCTATGGCCACGTCTGACCATGCTCACAGAGACTCTAAAAACTGAAGAGTTAGTCGGTTTGCAAGCCACTGATATTCTGTACCGTTTATATAATGAAGAAGAAGTGCGTCTGCCAGATAC
>DFCG01000073.1:10240-29272 GCA_002367455.1 Acinetobacter sp. UBA3060
CACAGTTCATACTCTTGATTTAATTATGCTTTTAAAATAAATTAGAGCAATAATTCTAAAATGAATGCATCATCAATTTAACAGGTATGTTATGAGAAAATTATTGAATACTCTAGTAATGGGGATGAGTTTAGCCGCAGTTTCTAGTTTGGCCTTTGCCTATGAAGATCCGTTATTGGGTAAATGGAAAACCATCGATGATCAGTCTGGTTATTCTCGTGCGGATGTGGAAATTCGCAAGAAAGCAGATGGCAGTTATGAAGGGGTAATTGTCGAAACACGCAGCTTGCCTGGCGCAGAAAAAATGGGGATCTGTCATAAATGTCCAGGTCAGCTCAAGAACAAGCCTTTTCTAGGCCTGCCATTTATCTGGGATTTTAAGGCAGATCCGAAAAAGCCGCGTGAATACCATGATGGCAAAGTACTTGATCCGATCAGTGGCAAAGTTTATAAGGGCAAAGCACGCTTAAGTGCTAATGGCAAACGTCTGACCTTNNAAAGTCATAATAATGGATCGAAGACGGTTATTTTTTATCCATTTATGATGATCAATCTTCAGCCTCGTTCAATTTTGCCCTTTGGTCTGCTTTGCAGCCCTGATATGGCACCCTCTATTCAACACAGGAAAGTGATTGAATACGCTTTGTCGATAACACATAAAATTATAAAAACCATTTCAGCTTTAACCTTGTTTGCCTCGCATGCTGCTGATAAAGATCCGGTCAGACCGACTGATTCATCGACTACCAGCACATCCCGACTCTTCACTCATGATCATTTGAGTCATCACTCTGAGTCTGCATGTCCAAGGATTGGAAAGCGTTCTATTTTAGCACCTTCCCTTTCTCCGGATTTTGCACACTTGGCTGTTTAAGGAGTAGACCCATGACTACGATTCAGTACCAAGAAAGTTTTTCCCACGGTTATACCCCCTCAGAAATTATGGACGATCGTTCATTTGACTTGATCCACTTTGCAGAAGCGTGTGGACAAAGCCCGGAATGGGTCATGCAGTTAATTGAACATGGAATTTTACCCAATCGTTCTACAACCCCGACCAGCACTTTCCTCGGTGAAGATATCTCGCGTGCACAACGCGCCTATCGCCTGCAACGCGATTTTGATGCCTCATTTAGCGCTGTTGCCATGATGCTGGACCTCATTGATGAGGTGCAGGAGTTACGCCGCGAGGTCAAACACTTGCACTTCAAGTAAATCCTTTTCATGTTCTGTCGATCTGCATTTTCCAGTGCAGATCAGAACATATTTATATTTAATTTTATGATTAGAGTATAAGAATCCCTATGAAAACCAAAGATTGCAATAAGAAAATCAAATACATGTTTCCCGAATACCGCGACTTGATTGTGCAACTTCGCGAGGAAAATCCCTATTTTGCCAAGTTATTCGAGGAACATAACGAGTTGGACAAAGAAATCAGCCAGCTTGAACTTGATCCAGTCAATCATATCAACAATGATATTGAGGCGATCAAGCGTAAAAAACTGAAATTAAAAGATGAAATTTATCGTTTGTTAAAAAGCTCTGAAGCAGATCCCTTAACCTGAGATCAACTGAACACCACATTCAGACCAATACTGAAGCATAAAAAAAGCCCTGAGCCAGCCAAAATAAACACTTTGATCAAGCTCAGGGCTTTTTTATTGTTATTCACATGAGTTTTCCCATGTGAATATTTTTAAGAATTAAACTTGTTCGATGTCTTTCATCGTTAATTTAATACGGCCACGGTTATCAACATCCGCAACCTGTACTTTTACTTCCTGACCTTCTTTCAATACATCTGCCACGTTCGCAATGCGTTCGTTTGAGATTTGAGAGATGTGAAGTAAGCCATCAGTACCTGGCAGGATATTTACGAACGCACCGAATTCAACAATACGAATCACTTTACCTGTATAAATTGTACCTGGCTCGATTTCAGCCGTAAGTGCCTGAATCTTGGCAACTGCAGCTTGCGCAGCCGCTTTAGTTTCACCAAATACGCGAACTGTACCGTTATCTTCGATATCAATCGCCGCTTTAGTTTCTTCAGTAATTGCACGAATGGTCGCGCCGCCTTTACCGATCACATCACGGATTTTATCCGGGTTGATGTTGATCACCTGGAAGGTCGGTGCGTGCATCGAAATTTCAGGACGCGCACGTGAAATCACCTGGTTCATCTCATTCAAGATGTGCATACGACCCGCATAAGCCTGGTTCAATGCAGATTCCATGATCTCTTCAGTGATGCCTTCGATCTTGATGTCCATTTGTAGCGCAGTAATACCGTTTGCAGAACCCGCTACTTTAAAGTCCATGTCGCCCAAGTGATCTTCATCACCCAAGATGTCAGAAAGAACTGCGAAACGCTCGCCTTCTTTCACAAGACCCATCGCGATACCCGCAACTGGTGCTTTCAGTGGAACACCAGCATCCATCAATGATAATGAAGCACCACATACAGACGCCATTGAAGACGAACCGTTAGATTCAGTGATGTCAGATACGATACGGATCACGTACGGGAAGCGGTCAGCCGCAGGAAGTACAGCCTGAACACCACGACGTGCCAGACGACCATGACCGATTTCACGACGTTTAGGACCAGATTCACGACCCGTTTCACCTACAGAGTATGCAGGGAAGTTGTAATGCAACATGAAGTTGTCAGTTTTGGTACCTGCAAGGGTATCCACCATCAACGCATCACGTGTATTACCCAAAGTCGTTGTGACCAAGGCCTGAGTTTCACCACGTGTGAACAATGCAGAACCGTGAGCACGATCCAATACACCTACTTGTACGTCGATTGCACGAACAGTTTTGGTATCACGACCATCGATACGTGGCTTACCAGACAGGATGTTGTCACGAACGGTACGGTATTTAAGGTCTTCGAACAGTTCGTTTACTTCTTCTGCAATGCCAGTTTCGTCATTTTCAGGAACGAACTGTGCAACTGCTTCTGCATAAAGCGCGTCAAGTGCCGCATAACGGTCTTGTTTCACTGCAATCGTGTAAGCTTCAGAGATTTTCGCTTCGAATGCTTCTTTCAATTTACCAAGAAGTTCTTCATTTTTAACTGGAGCAACCCAAGTTGACTCAACCGCGCCTGCAGCTGCAGCAAATTCTTTGATCGCCTGGATCGCAATTTGCATTTCGTCATGACCGAACAATACAGCGCCCAGCATTTGGTCTTCTGAAAGTTCTTTCGCTTCAGATTCAACCATCAATACTGCAGTTTCCGTACCCGCAACAACAAGATCAAGATCAGACTCTTTAAGTTGTTCAAGGTTCGGGTTCAGGATGTATTCACCGTTAATTAAACCAACGCGCGCGCCACCAATAGGACCACGGAAAGGTGTACCAGCGATAGACAATGCAGCTGAAGTACCTAACATTGCAGCAATGTCAGCATCCATGGTTTTATCAGAAGAAATCACAGTGGCTGTTACTTGAATTTCGTTGAAGTAACCTTCTGGGAACAACGGACGAATTGGACGATCGATTAAACGAGAGATTAAAGTTTCAGCTTCAGACTGACGGCCTTCACGCTTGCCATAACCACCCGGGATACGACCAGCAGCATATTGCTTTTCTTGGTAGTTAACAGTTAATGGGAAGAAATCTTGACCTGCTTTTGCTTTAGGCTGTGCCACAACAGCAACAAGTACTTGTACGCCGCCCATGGTAATCACAACAGTGTTTGCCTGACGGGCAACACGACCTGTTTCCAGGATAACGTTGTGCTGACCGAATTGGAATTCTTTACGAATAATATTAAACATTGACATGTTTTATTTTTTCCTAGTTCTTGTGAACAATTATTCTAGTGGAGACCCCTAAGGTTTGGCATTCATGACCATATGGACGAGTAAATGACAAAGCTTAGAAGCCGACCTCACCAGATTAAATACTATTTTTAAACACAAAGAAGGAGCGAAACATTCGCCCCTTCCACTGGCTCAGCGCAAAGCTAAGCCGACTTTAGTTTTCAGTAATACAGCACAAAGCATGCAATACACCCGAAAATAAAGTTTAAATCGAATTAACGACGTAAACCTAAAGCACCGATCAATGCTACATAACGACCGTGGTCTTTACCGTTAAGGTAGTCAAGTAGTTTACGACGTTGGTTAACCATACGGATTAGACCGCGACGGCTATGGTGGTCGTGTTTGTGCTCTTTGAAGTGACCTTGTAAGTCATTGATTTGAGCAGTTAAAAGAGCTACTTGAACTTCTGGTGAACCAGTGTCGTTTTCAGCGCGAGCGAATTTAGCCATGATCTCTGCGCGATCTGCGTTAGTTAAAGCCATTCGATTTCTCCGAGATGCTTNNTATATTTTGATAAAAATCAAAGTGATGAGAATTCAAAACCTTGACTGCCGTGCATCACTACAGCAAGTTGCATATTTTAAGGGAAAACGCATCAAATTGCAAAAATAGATCCAGATTTTTGCATGGTTTTGGTTGCTCATTGATGCAGTTCAGATCCGATGACTCTTGTTCCTTAAAGATTCAGGTTTTGCATTATTTTAATGAAATAAATCCAGAATAAATTAAATATAGAAACTCCTTTGAAAAGCCCGCAAACCCTTTAGCTCGCTTGAATCTTCAGCTACTCCCCATAGAAAATGGATAAAAAAAAGCCCGAGTAAACTCGGGCTTTTTGGCGCTGTAGTTCTTTCTCTTATCATTATTATTTATTGTATTATTATGGCGTTTTACGCTTATTATTATTTTCAAACATCCTGTTGAAAAATCATCTTCCTTGTGTGGTAGATTTTGCCATATTCCCACCAGACAACTAGAGGTATTTGCCTCATTTTGCTGTAAGCCATTTCGTACATCACAGGGTGAAAATTTGCATAATGTTACATAGCTCTCGTTTTATTTAACGCTATTTACTTAAGTTTACTGGCTAGGGCTGAAAATTTTTGCTAAGAAATTAGGATAAAAATCCAGCAAGCTTCCTATAAAAAAATCAGGATATAAAAAAGCCTTGTAGTCTCTCCCAAAACTACAAGGCTTAGCGGCTGTAAGTTTCCTCTTTCACTTACTTCACTGTAAGTTCGCTGTCTACCGACATTATTATTATCATTATGCGATTATGCTCAACTTTCCGTGTTGAGTTATTTTGTAGAACCAATCTTCTCAAAAACCGAGCAAAAGCTCTATGCGTCAATTTCCTGAATCCTTGTAAGCTTTTACCTACAAGATTTGATTATTTTTGCCAATTAAATTACTAGATTGTTCAATGATTTTTTGGCTCAAACCACTTTTCCGGATGGTTCTGACACAAAGTGCTTGTGTAAAAGCATCATAATCTACCAATAAACTGACCACTTTTTTGGCTCGAGTAATTGCAGTATAAATCAACTCTTTGCTCAATAAATTTTTTGCATATTGATCCAGCACCACTGCCGTATGGGAAAATTCTGAACCTTGAGATTTATGAATAGTCAGCGCAAAGGCTGTTTCAATACTTTTAGGTAAACGGGTGGCTACTACCCATTTTTCCAGACTTGGGAAATACACTTCAAACTGACGCTGACCGGACTGTTCACGTAAAAAACAGATGCCAATATCACCATTGGACAGGCCCAACTGATAGTCATTATAGCTCATCATGACGGGTCGTCCGACATACCAGTCGCCCTGTTTCAANNCGGTAATCATCAAAAGTTTTGACCACCTGTTGCACATACTGCTCAAAATCAGCCGAGTTTCGTTCTGTTTTTATAGCCTCTACATATGCCTGATAACCATATATCAGCTGGTCATAATACTGATTCAAACTATGCGCGGTCTGTTCGGTGCCCGAGAGCAGATATTGTAGCTGCAACTGGTCGATTTCGACCTGATCCAAATCGATCGCCTGTAACTCACTGGCTGCCACGATTTGCTGCTCAAATTTCTGCAAGACGTGAGAAGGCTGATGATTCTGCTGGATAAACTCCGCCATTGCACCAATCTTGGCCCCAGTCGCAAAACGCCGCGTGGTGATTAAATTGACCCGGTTATCCTCCAGAGTCGCTACTTGCTGTAAATCTGCCAGTACCGTTCCGACATCCACAGAGGCGAGCTGGTCTGCATCACCGAGTAAAATCAGCCGTGCATGAGATGGTACGGCGGCCAGCAACATCTGTGACAGATTCAAATCCAGCATCGAGGCTTCGTCGACCACAATCACATCATACGGCAAAGGTTGTTTGGCATGAAAGCGTGGCTGTCCGCGAGTACCCAGACCTAGTAAGCGATGCAGGGTCACCGGTTGTAACTGTTTTAATGCTTCTAGCTCAAACTGTTGTAGAGCTTCACTATGCAAGGCTTTTTGCAGCGCTTCTTTCATGCGCTGTGCAGCCTTTCCCGTAGGCGCTGCCATGGCAATCCGGATATTTGGCATTGCCTCATGCAGGACCGCAATCATATGTGCCAGCGTATAGGTTTTACCAGTCCCCGGACCGCCGGTAATAATGCTTAAGGCTTGCTGCGCCACCATATGCAGGGCTTTTTGCTGCTGTGGATCTGACAATAGGCTGCGATCACGTTCAGATAAATCAATGGCGGCCACCGGTTGGGCTTTAATCCGAGCAATATGTGCAGCTACCGCCTGCTCTAGCTGCCAGTAGCGGTACAGATATAAATGCTGATCTGCAAAAATAAATGGTGCAATTCCTGCACTCTGCTGACGGCGGTCTAGAACCAGATTATGTAATAAGGCAACCTGCTGAGGCTCAACCTCGATACAGCTATCCCCCGCCTGCATCGCTTCAAGCAATTGCTGGATCAATAATTTTGCTGCCGGATCAAATGCAGCTGTACTGAATGGAGGCCGACACAGATAGTCAATCCAAGCCATTAAATTGGAGTCTTGCTGCGACACGTGATTCTGCTCATTTTCCACACAGTTATCCTCAAAGTTATCCACAGGATAGTTTTCTGTTTAATTTCTATATATTTTATAAAACTGCAAAATCATGCTGATTTTTTCTGCTCAAAATAGCCCAGGATTTGATCCAGTTTTTCTATGAATTCAGTGTCCGGTTGCCAATGATAGGCTCCTTGCTGCGTCTGACCATTCATCCCGCGCAAATACAGATAGGTTGCGCCGCCCAGATGCTGCTGAATCGAATAGCCCTGCATATTGGCACTCAGATAACGATGCAGCGCCACCAGATACAGAGCGGCCTGCAACCAGTAACTGGACTGGCTCATATTCTCCTGAATCGCCTCAGCGCTATAGTGCTGCTGATCAGGGCCGAGGAAGTTACTTTTATAATCGGCAATATGGTAGCGCTGGCCATCGAAATACACCAGATCGATGGAACCGGTCAGATATCGCGCCGATTTGGCCTCATTAAAATCGCTCATGACTATGTCATGTCCGAGAAAAAGCTGATGGATTTGCCGAATCTGCAAAGGGGCATCGGTCAAGGACAGATAAAAAGGAAATTCTGACAGATACTGTTTAGCCTCCAGCTGCGCCAAAGCAAAATCTACCTGAATCGGAGTGGCCAGAATGTCATGTACCCAGTCATGCATCAGGTTCAGCAAAATATCTTCTGTAATCTCGTCCAACAAGCCATCAAAAGCAGTCTGGAAAATACTGTCCACATTCAGCGATTCAGTGCTTGCAGAGCGTGTGAGCTGGGCCACTTCCTGTTCAAAAAACTGGATAAAGGAGTCATCCTCCAGCCCATCGAAATACACCTGAAACTGACCTAAAAATTCTAGCAGACCCGAACGATCGAGCTGTTGTGCCGAGTGAAACAGCTGCTGCCATTGCTGGCGATAAGCTTTGCTTTGGTCATGCAGGCGAATTCCGGTCAATAACTTATAGTTCAGGCTGGACAATACGCGCTGCATACTATGACGCAATTCCTCGGCTTTGAAATCTGCCTGAGCTGTGGCCTGAAACAGGGTTCGCAGATTCACCACAGCGGCCTGATAATGCAGGGAAAAGGCCTGTTCCAGTACACTACGTATATGAAAAGCCTGTTCAAATTTTTCTTTCAGTTCCTGCCAGATTTGCGGTGCGGTATTTTTAAAACGGCGCCGGATTTCCAGATTCCAGTAACTGCTGTCCTGAAAATCGATATGTTCAAAAATGCTGTGCAAGAAAGTTCCGGCCACTGTACCTTTAGGAAAATTCAGCCTAATCCAGTCTAAGGGCACGGCTGCTGGCTGTTCTTCCAGACCGGTAAAATGAATTTCATCGGCGGCACTATCGGGCTGTTCTGAAGCCATGACTAGGTCATCCTGCAAGATATGTCCATGTAGCTGATGCTGTGACAAAGCCGTAAAACTGGTTTTGGTTCGCGGATAAAACTGCCGCTCTGGCAAAGGTTGCGCCCGCATGTCGACCTGATGATGGCTCGACTGCTCGACCAGACGCGGTGGTTCCTGAGACAGCGGCTGCTCGACCAGACTTAGAGCATGTTCGAAGATGGTATTTCCCTGACCACGCCAGAAGGCCAGCCCGGAATCGGACTGTGCGTTCTGATCTTGCAGCATGGCATATACCCGGTGACTGGCACGGGTCAGCGCCACATACCAGAGCCGGTGGTTTTCGGCAGCATTACGCGCTGCATTCTGCAGAATCGCCTGCTCATGTAAATTCTTATGATTGACTGCAATCACCCGGGATTGTTCCAGAATATTGTCCTGTTCAGGTGTAGACAGGGAAAAATTCAGATTGCCTTTATTCACATCAAAAGCAGCATCTGCTCCCAATAAAAACACCACTTTAAATTCCAGCCCCTTGGAGGCATGAATGGTCATCAGCTGCACCCCATGATCCCTAGACAGCTTGCGTTCTTTTTCGCTGTCCTTGCCTGAAGGTGACTGAAGCTGGCGCAAATACCAGTGATAGAGTTTTTGCGCCCCCTGATAATATTCGCTCTGCTGGCTCAGCATCTCGGTCAGATGGCGCAGATTGACCACCACCCGCTCATTGTCCAGACTTTGACTGGCCACCAGATTGGTCCAGACCTGAAACAGGTTCAGTGCATAATTCCATGCGGTCAAAAAGCCTTTCTCAAACCACATTTCCCGAATGATATCCAGATCGGCAATATAGCGACTGAGGCCTTCACTCTGGCTTTGCAAATCAATCAATTTTTTCAGATTGAAGCCTAGCAAACGGGTTAGTAAAGCCCGCTTGACCTTGGCTTCATTGAAAGGATCCATGATTGCCGTCAATACTGCCGCGACATCCTGAGCGACTGGACTGGCAAACACGCTCTGTTTGGATTCTTTATAGCAGGGAATGCCCATACGTTGCAGACGCTGCTTCACCTGTTCCAGAGCAAAATGTCCAAACCCCAGTACGGCAATATCATCTGCGCTCAGGCTTTGCTGATGCTCTTGCTGCTGAAAGTACAGTTGTTGATGGGCAGACTGATTCAGCAATGCACGGATTTTCCAAGCCACCTGATCTGCTTCTACATCCGATTCACCCAGCTGAATCCAGCGTAATGGCTGCGGGTTACATCCCCCACTATCGATGAGATCCGGATGCGGACGACTGCCCGCCTGAATCAGGGTGTACTGCACCTGTTCGCCAAAATCCATTTGCCGCTGGAACAGCGCATCAACCACTTCTACGAGCGGTTTGACTGAACGATGGTTCTGCATCAGGGTATATTCGCGGCCCTGTTTATGCAGCACATCGGCATGTGCCTTGTTATAGGTGAGCATATCGCCGCCACGGAAACCGTAAATTGCCTGTTTCGGATCACCGACCATAATCATGCAGCCGGACTGCACCCGGTTGGCATCACGCCAGATCTTGGCCAGCAAATCATCCTGATCCTGATTGGTGTCCTGAAATTCATCGACCAGAATCAGCGGATAACGTGCCTGTACAAACTGGGCAAAACGCTGTCCCTGCTGGCCTTGCAATGCTTCCGCCAATGTACGAATTTGCTGGGAAAAAGTGGTTTCACCCTGCTGTTGCAAGGTTTGTGGCAAACGGGTCTGCACACTTTGAATAATATGAAATTCCAGATAGGTCGTAAGCTGTTGCAGCTGCTCATCCAGATACTGTTTGACCTCACACAGCGCATCAATTGCCACGATCAGACTATGTTGCAAAATCAGCTGCTGCTCTGCATCCGGACAGCTTTTGTTAAAGACCTGAGTGGTCGGCTGGAAATCGGTTTTCTTGCGGCGCAAATGGCACAGATTCAGTATAATCGGCTGCAATTCAGCATCAAAGAAACTCATTGTTCCTTGAGTTTTCAGGGCTGCGCTCCAGGTCATAAAGTTTTCACAAATTTCGGTTAACTTGGTCAAAAAACTCTTGTGAAAATACTTCGGACTTTCCTGACAATAACGCCGCATCACGGCAAGATCATGCTCCTGAATATTTAATAATTGGCTAATACAGGCTTCCAATTTGTTCAGGTCACATTCAGCCGGTTCGATCTTGCGAAAATGCTGCTTACTGAAATTCAGGGCATCACGCACCAGCCCGGTATAATGCTCCACCGGTTTCAGCAGATTCTGGACATACAGATGATTGACCATATATTGCGGCTGTTGCTGAATCCAGTCACGCAGCACATCATGAATCAGCTGCTGGATATACAGATCCTGATCTTCGGTCAGTTCTGCACGTTCAATCTTGCCACTTTCAAATGCAAATTCACGTAACAGTTTCTGGCTAAAGCTGTCCAGGGTGCCAACAAACAGTTCATCCAGCTGGTTCAGCACCAGACGTAAACGGCGACGGGCATAATCCAGCCGTGAACCATAATCTTTCAGTACCTGCTGAAATAAAGGATCGGTTTCATTCTGGATTTTTGCTGTGATTTCAACTGAATTGAGCTGCTGATGACGCTGGATATAAGCCAGCGTTTCCTCGATGCGAAGCCGTACCCGGTTTTTCAGTTCAGCCGTGGCCTTACGGGTAAATGTCGTCGCAATCACCTGATGCGGATAATACTGGTCCAGAAAAATCCGCACCATCAGACTGGAGAGCGTATAGGTCTTGCCGGTTCCTGCCGAGGCTTCAATCCAGTGCAGGCCACGGAACGTCATGTCCTGGATCGGATTGGTAGAAATGGCTGTTTGCGGCTGCTGTTTTAAGACGGTCATGCGGCTACTTCACCCATTCCAGATGTTGATGAATCGGCGCATACAGGCCATGAGCAAAGTCATGACAACAGCGCTGCAAGGCCAGATCCGGGTCTTGATCCTGTAAAATAAACTGCCAGTCCTGATGCAATAGACTGGATTCATCCGAAGCCAAAGGCTTGGCACTCTCATAGCTATTGTTCCAGGCTTTCAGCAATTCCGGCATTTCTACAATCGTCATTTTGCCCTGTTCATTCTCGGTCCACTGCCACTCTTTTTTCATCAGTAATTCTGCCGGCAAGACCAGCGGCTGCTGTTGACCAATTTCCCAGGCCTTTAACCAGAGCTGCAAATACTCATGTGCCTTGCTCGAACTCAAGCCAAAAAACTTCAGGGTTTTATTACTAAAAATGACAATGCGCTCCAGTTCTGGTGAGCGTGCATCGTCATTTAAGTAAGCCAGCCACAGCAGATACTCCAGCCAGATCTGGGCGCGGCGTTTTTCCGAGGCCGAAGAGGATTGCATGCTTAACCAGTAGCTACTGTTCGGGACTTGTGGCACGTTAATATGAATGATCAGTTCAGAGCCAAACTGTAGCGATTGTTGGGTCACAGCCGTGAGTTCTTTACCGAGTTGCAGCAAACGCTCCTGTAAAAGTTGCTGTTCCTGCTGGCTGCCGAGCCAAGTGGCTTGCTGGGTTTTACCCACCGGCAAACGGTCCAGCATCAGGCTCGGCCCAACCTGCTGCTCTTGTTGCAAAAGGAAATCCCGTACCTGATACTGTTCCAGCTTATTCAATAATAAAGGTTCCCGGGAACTCGGCAAATCGGCATAGCGAATCGTGGAAACCCCGACACTTTTCAGGAATAGACGTGCCGGGAAAATCATATCGCGGATCCATTCATCACCTTTGAGTACTCGGATTTCTTTTTGTTCTAGTGCCGGATAATGTGCATTGATCCAGCTGCTGCGCTTGCCTTCGGCGCTGCGGATATATTCTGCTACCGCAAACCACTGATCCTGATAACGTGGTGTCTGCATATCTGCGAATCCGGCCGGATCAAAAGGCTGCAAGGGATGTACATGATAAAGCTGCTGGATATGTTGAGCGACCGATAGACCATGAATATCCACCATCGGATCGACTTCGACATCCGGCTGTTCAGACTGGCAGATCAGCGCGATATGCTGAACCAGTTCCTGCAAGGCAGTGGATGGATCGCGAGCCTCACCATCCTCCAGATCAAAGCCATTATAGAACAGCCATAGATTTTCCTGTGCCAGCAGCAAGGCATCCAGAAAAGCGCCCTGCTCGTCATCCAGACGGGAACGGTCACCAAGTTGCGGCTTCAGGCTGCGCATCAGGTCAAACGGAACCTGTTGATTGCGGCTCGGAAATTTACCGCTATCCAGATTCAGCATCACCACCAGTTTATAAGGCAATGGCCGGATCTGACCAATCTGGCTAAAAGTAATCTGTCCGGTCGGTTCGGCCTGATCCAGCTGCATCTCCAGGGTATTCTGAATTTCTTCCAGCACATAAGGCAGAGGCAGACTGAGTGCCACCAGTTCCTGACTGGCATGCGGATCATCCTGGTCATGATAATCGGCCAAGGTCAGCATCCGCATTTGCTTGTCGATAATCTCGGCAACGGTTTTGAGCGATTCCACGCCAGCATCACTGAACTCGTTCAGATCGGCGCGCAGATATTCCAGCCAGGTTTTGACTGGCGTGCGCTGTCCGGTTTCATGCAAAGTCAGCCAGTCACGGCGCTCTACCAGATCCTGATAAATCCGGATCAGGGTGGATATCAAGGGAAAATCACTGGTCAGAACCTTGGCATAACTCAAGGTGTCCTGAAACAGGGTATGTTCAGGAATCGCCAGACCCAACGCCAGACGGTCCAGCGCGAATTTAAAGCTAAACCGGTAATCCTCATCGCCTGCGCTCAGACTTTGCTGTAAATGCTGCTGGTCCAGTCCACGCTTGAAGCCAGCATCTGTCAGCAACTGCAACATCCGTTCTACCTGACTATAGTCCAGACCATAACGTTGCTGGGTCGCATTCAGGCTAAGCCAGTCGGCAAAGTCCTCAATACTGAAACGGCGCCGTACCCACTGAATCCGGCCCAGTACCGCGCGCCAGGCATTGCTGACATCCAGACGTGATACCCCGGCAATCTGGATCGGTAAATACAGGTTATCTTTCTGCAAGCGTTTGCTACCAGTCTCGCGCTCACGCGGTGGCGGGGCAAAGACACTGCGAATTGCCGGTTCGAGTTCTTTCAGACTTGGCGTCAGCACCAGAATATCACTAGGCTGACGCGGCACGTCATTCGTATCTTGAGCCAGCCAGTGAATCAGCTGTTCTTTGAGGACTTCCAGCTGACGTAATGAAGAATGACAGACATGAATCTGTACCGAATCATCGTCAGGGCTTAAAGCATATTGATGCTGTTCAGGCTCGAGCAAATACAGGATATCTGACTGGATTTTGGCCAGCAGCCTGTCCTGATATTCATCGACAAAGACATCGGCCCAGAGACCCTCTTCCCCCGAAGACAGTTTAGAGAGTAGAGAAAAATGATCCCGTGCCTGCTTGCCGAATCGGGTCAGAAGCGGATGCCGCGATTCCCGGTCTTCGGCATTAAAGTTCAGCTGCTTGATCCTGAAGTCTTTTATTTCCGCATCATTCGGTTTACGTTGACGGGTTTTTTCAAAACGCTGAATAAAGCGCTCTTCCCGCTGCAAATCAAATCTGGCTTTCCAGTCAGGATCGACACTGTCCGCCCAGTATTCCTGCGAAGGGTTGAAGTGAAAAATATAGATATCAATGTATTGCCCCAAACGGCGTAAAAAATCCAGCTGGCTGGGTGGCAGTTCCAGCAGGCTAAATACCACAATCTGGGCCGGCAGTCGTTTTAGAGCCTGAGCGCGGGTTTCTGCATTCTCCAGCCGCTCCCAATACAGGCGTTCAATCTCCAGGATTTTGGCATAATCATCCTGAAATACATGCTGCCACAACCAGCGTTGCCAAGCTTCCAGTTCACGCGCCTGAATCTTGACAAAATCCGCCACCTGCATCTCATGACCATTTTCATCTTTGGGGCTATAGATCATTTGCTCGATATCGAGCGCAATATCCTGCCCCCAGGACTCTAACCAGTTACTCGGACAACCACAGTTGTTTGGAGGACAGTTACGCGCGCAATAACCGCGATAATCCATATAATGGCTAAACAAACGCGACACCTGCTCGGCTACCCAGTACAGCATGCTCTGTTTTTTCAGCTGCTTCTCTGTACCCTGCTCCAGCCGGTCAGCACTGTCATAAATCCGCTTCACAATGGAATACAGTGGATGATCGACATCTAAAGGAATCTGTTCAGGCAGAATGCATTTTCGCAGCGCCTGAAACACGCGCCATTTGATGATAATGCGCGGAATATTGGCTTCACGGACCTGCTCCACTTCTTTAGGCGCATTCAATACCCATTGATAAGAAGTCCATTGAAAGGCGCGAATCCGGTGATGAAACTGGGTATTGGCGCTAATGCCTTTTTTCTCGGCAATTTTCTGGGTCAGCCAAGTTTCTACTGCCGGAGATGGCACAATAAAGTGCCGGGTTTGTAACACCTCAAATGGATTTCGGGCAGTCTGGTTGACAATACGCAGCATACTATCCAAAAGCACATCAATACGTTGACTCTGAATAACATGGATGGCCATTGTTTCCCCTGAACTGCTGAATATGGTTTTTACTACAAAACGATAAAGATTATTTACTATACATCCCGAGCGCTCTATGACACTTTAAAACCACACTTCAGTCGAAAAATTTCTTTGAAAAAAGCATCTTAAAGATGCTTGAATAGAAAAAAACAACATAGAGCTTAGGTAGTGCCCATGAAATTAGATAAAATTCCTGAACGTCTCGATCCGAGCCTAGATTTAGAACAAATCCGCGCCGAGTGCCTGGAACTCACCAAAAAACGCGCCTATTATTCTGCCGGTGCTGCGGTTATTCCAGTGCCGTTTATGGACGTGGTCATTGATATCGGTATCTTGTCGCAATTGATTCCCGAGATCAATGCCCGCTTCGGCCTGGCGCCTGACCAGATCAGTGTCTACGATCCGAAAACCCGTCAGATTCACTGGCAGGAGCTGCGTAAACGCGGCGTAGAATTTTCTGGTCTGGTGGTCGCACGTACGGCAGTTAAAAAATCTTTGAACAATGTTGCAGCGAAAGTGATCACAAAGCAAGTCACAAAATTCATTCCGCTGGGCGGCCAACTGGTGGCGGCAAGTCTGGGCTATTTTGTCATGAAAAAGATTGCTGAAGCACATGTAGAGGAATGCTACCGTGCAGCTAAAAATATCCAGCAAAAACAGGTGGCGCAAGGTTAAAATCCGGGTGAGCTGAATTTTTGCAGCCCTCTAGACACTCTTACTTCAGGCAGATTATTCTGCCTGAAGCTGTTTTAAAATAGCCTTTAATACTTCGACCCGTGCGGTATGTTTATCATCAGACGCGATAATGTGCCAAGGCGCTTCCTCAGTCGAAGTATGTTCAAACATATCGGCTGCCGCTTTCAGATAATCGTCCCAGCGCTCCCGGTTACGCCAGTCTTCTTCAGTAATTTTAAAACGCTTATGCGGTGTATCTTCACGCGCCTTGAACCGTGCTGCCTGTTCCTCTTTAGAAATGGCCAGCCAGATTTTCACAATCACCGTTTGATGCTTGACCAGGCTCTGTTCAAAACGGTTAATTTCCGCATAAGCTCGCTGCCATTCTACCGGACTAGAAAACCCTTCTACCCGTTCTACCAATACCCGACCATACCAGGAACGGTCAAAAATGCAGATATCATCATCGGTTTGCAGCTTGGTCCAGAAGCGCCATAAATAGGGACGGCTCAGCTCAAATCTTTCTGGTGCAGCAATGGTATGAATTTCATATTCACGTGGATCCAGTTTTTTGACAATTCGCTTGATCGCGCCGCCCTTGCCGGCAGCATCCATGCCTTCGAACAGAATCACCACATTACGCGAATCGGAACGCATGGCTTTGGCGACCTTCGCGGTTAATTTTTTTAGTTCCGGTTTGTAATCTTCTGGCTGGGCTTGAGTCTTGGAAGGATGTTTTAACTGCTCGGGAATCTTGGCCTGCTTCCATCTTCCCTTGGCTCTGGCGGGATGATCCGGACAATGTTTCAAGGCACTCAGGATATACTGGGCAAATTGCTGGTCGCGCTGCTGCTCATCTTCGCCATCAATAATGAACCAGTCCTCGGTAAAGCGCTGACGCAGGCGCTGCAAGGTGTCATATTCTTTGCGATTGCGCCAGTCCAGACCATGCAGTTGATGCCAGTGAGTTTCACTCGGATCCATGGCATCCAGACGTTTTTGCAAGACTTTCCAGGACAGGTCAAACCAGACCTTGATCACATCGACATGGTTATTTTTCAGGTCCTGTTCAAAGGCCTGCATCTCTTGCAGATATTCATCAAACTGTGCATCACTCAGCGGGCTTTCAGCTTGCATGGCACTGCCGAGCAGATCGCTATACCAGTTACCAAACAGCACCATGATCTGGCCTTCGGCAGGAATAAAACGTGCATAAGGTTGCCACAAGGTCTGCTTCGGGCCGGCTAGCTGAGGCTTATCGGCTTTCACACGCAAATAGCGCGGATCGACCCATTCACGTAACTGTTTAACCGCTTCACCCTTGCCGGCCAGTTCAATGCCATTCACCAGAATCACCAGACTTTTGGCATTTTTCTGGCCCCGGGTCTTTTTTAAATTATATTGGGCATCAATCAGCTCGACAGACAGCTGATCTTCATCCATTAACTGAAATTGTGGTTGTTCCATACGCATCTTCAACCCTGATCTTTTATTCTGTTTGCAGTATAGCGAGGAGTTTCAGCGCAAAAATAGCTCTGGCAACGTTTTTCACACGATTAAATTGGCTATTTAAACAACAGATTGACATACAAATGCCCGATCTCTGTTCAATTTGTCATAGCAGGATTGTCCGGCAGCCTCTAAGATTCTTGCATCCTCCAATGATAATTGAAGCCTCATGTCCAAACTTGCCGTACTCGATGATCTGTTAGCGCATTATTATCAATTGGCTTATCACACCCGGCCTGACATTTTAAGCCGTTTACAGGATGTGCAGGCCTGGCAGAAAGTCCGCATGCAGCGCACTCATCGCGCCCATTTTGCTGAAAAACAAAACCTGTTGATGTCCGAATATTTCCTGAACCGTCTCTACGGCGGTGCTGAATTTGATGCGCTGGCAGAACAGATTGCCCGGCTGATGAAATATGCGCATAAAGCAGAAAAAGTTATTCCGGAAAATGCCATTAAAACCGGCACCTCAGGGGTAGAGCTGGCTATTCTGGCGGTACAACTGGATGAACAGGTCGCGATTCAGTTATTACAGGATTATCATCCACATGAACCGCTGACTGACGAGATGATGCGCCTGACCTATTTGAAGCTGGATCAGGGTGAAGCACGCTTGAAACAGCTGGCTCTACTGGATCAGCTCGGCATGAGTCTGGATAAATACATGCGTTCATTTGTGGTCTATACCGCCTTTAAAATGTGTAAGGGCGCGGCGAATAAGTATAACTTTCAGGTGATGTATGAATTTATGCAGGATGGTTTTCTAGCGATGAAGCCACTTAAATCGGCAGAAAAATTTGTACGCACGTTCACGGCAACCGAACGCCAGATTATCGAGAAAGTACATTCTGGCGATCCGTTGCCATTTCAGTAAATACCCGATGAGTATTTCTGCCAAGCGTGAATTTTTCTGTATATTATTCATAACAATTGCATCATGATTGCTGAATAAGCCTTTAGAATCTGTCATGATGCAGACAATGCAAGATTAACCCGATTGATATGTTAGGAGTGACTCCAATGTCGAATGAAAATACAACGCCTACCCCTACCCCCGAGTCGGCACAACAGACAGACAAAGTGAGCCCATTCTTAACTGAACCCCTTCCACAAGGCACCCCGCAAGGTCAGCAACAATCCTTAGAACAACGTCTGACTGACACGCCTGTGACAGGTACTGTGCCTAAATATAATCTGCCACGCGGTGCCAATACGGGCAACGTCGGCTCAACCACACACTTCGGCTATCAAACTGTAAACAGTGAAGAAAAAGCCCAAAAAGTCGCAGAAGTGTTCCACTCTGTAGCGAGCAAATATGACATCATGAATGACCTGATGTCTTTTGGTATTCATCGCCTGTGGAAACGTTTTGCAATCAATATGTCAGGTGTACGCCGTGGCCAGCATGTATTGGATATCGCGGGTGGTACTGGCGACTTGGCTAAAGTCTTTAGCCGCGAAGTGGGCCCGACGGGTCATGTGGTACTGTCTGATATTAACGAATCCATGCTGAATGTCGGTCGTGACCGTCTGATTGATGCGGGCTGTACCAATGTTGATTTCGTTCTGGCCAATGCCGAAACCTTAGAACCATTTGCAGACAACAGCTTTGACCTTTTGACGATTTCTTTCGGTCTGCGTAACGTGACCGATAAAGATGCTGCACTTGCTGCAATGTATCGTGTCCTTAAGCCAGGTGGCCGTTTATTGGTTCTGGAATTCTCTAAACCAGTGTTTGAGCCATTCTCTAAACTATATGACCTGTATTCGTTCACAGCATTGCCAATCATGGGTAAAATCATTGCCAATGATGCAGAAAGCTATAAATACCTGGCTGAATCGATCCGTATGCATCCGGACCAGCGCACCCTGAAAGGCATGATGGAAAATGCCGGCTTCCAGAATTGTGACTATCACAACCTGACTGGCGGGATTGTTGCGGTTCACCGCGGTTTCAAACTTTAAGGTTCCTTGCCTATGTGGTCAATTCTGGCACTCGGTGCTGTTGAACGCGTGATTCATCAT
>DFCG01000073.1:29293-35729 GCA_002367455.1 Acinetobacter sp. UBA3060
CGCTGGCAAATGGATGACCTGAATCAGGACACCCGTATCCTGAATCAAAATTTAGATCGGGTTGAAGCAAAAATCCATCAGCTTCAGGCTCAAATTGATGCCTCCAACAATTCTACTCAAGACTAGGTACACAGCTTTATGATTCCGCATGTTTCACGTTTACTCGAACTTTGGCGCATCGCCGCGCACTATCGACTCGACACGTTGTTTCCTGCGGAAGAATTACCAGAAAAATCCCGGCATGTGCTGTCCCTCATCCGGATGCATCCGGCTGCCTGGTCCAGTCGTGAACGTAAAAATCCGCTCAAGCTGAAACTGGCTTTAGAAGAAATGGGGCCGTTGGCGATTAAGCTTGGTCAGCTGCTCTCAACCCGTCGTGACCTGATTCCACCTGAAGTTTTACAGCAACTGGTCTTGCTACAAGACCGGGTCAAGCCGTTTGATAATGACGTAGCCAAGATGCGCATTCAGGAATCCCTGAAAGCTGATGTAAATACCCTATTCGCGCGTTTCGATACCCAGCCACTGGCTGCAGCTTCGATTGCTCAGGTGCATACGGCTGCCCTGCATGATGGCCGTGAAGTGGTGGTTAAAGTCACCCGCCCGAATATTCGCCAGCAGATTTTGCAGGATTTTGAAATTCTGGAATGGCTCGGTCAATTTCTGGAAAAACGTCTGGAAGCAGCACGTGCCCTACATTTATCAGAAATCATTCAGGACTATCGCCAGATCATTCTGAATGAGCTGGATCTGACGCTGGAAGCAGACAATACCCGCCGTATGCGCCATCACTTTACCGGCTCGAGCATGATGTATGTGCCGGAAATTTATATGGACAGCAAAGACGTGCTGGTAGCCGAGCGCATTACCGGGGTGCCGATTTCAGATATCGCGACCTTTGACCGGTTGGGCATGGATCGTGCCGATCTGGCGCGTAAAGGTCTAACCATCTTCTTTACTCAGGTCTTCCGCGATAACTTCTTCCATGCTGACATGCATCCGGGAAATGTCTTTGTAGAAACCATCAATCCGGCCAATCCGCGTTTCATTGCGCTGGACTGCGCGATTATGGGCGAGCTGTCCAAACACGACCAGATGACCGTAGCACGCATGCTACTGGCGGTCATGAACAGTGACTTTATGCAGCTGATTCAGGTGGTGCATCAGGCCGGCTGGATTCCACCGGGGACTGATCAGGATGCTTTGGCACGTGAAATGCGCCGTAGTGTGGGGCCAATGGTGTCCAAACCGATGCATGAACTGGACTTTGCCGGCATTCTGATTGAAGTGATGGATATCGCGCGTCGTTTCCATCTCGAAATTCCACCTCAATTGATGTTGCTGCTAAAAACTTTGGTGCATGTCGAAGGTCTGGGAACCGACTTGTATCCTGAACTGGATATCTGGAGTCTGGCTAAACCAATTCTGACGGACTGGATCAAGGCCCAGATGAATCCGCAAAAGAACCTGAAAGAACTGGGACAGAAAATCCCGGATCTGCTTTTAGGGGCGCAGGATTTACCGACCCTGATGATCGACAGCTTAAACGGTTTAAAAAACCAGTCAGCTTGGCATGCCAAACAGCTCAATGAATTACACAGCATGCGCCTGCAAATGGAACATCAACAGAAGCGTAGCTGGATGTTCGGCAGTGTCATGGCCATTCTGCTGGCGATTGCAATTATTTCACCATGGTTTGTGTCGGTGATTCTGATTGTGTTGGCAAGTGTGCTCGCCGTCTGGCGAATTGCGAAATAAGCGATTTACATATGCAAAAAGCCTGAATAGTCTCAGGCTTTTTTATATCTTAAAGATGAGGATGACTCCAAAGTCACCTTAGGACATATCTTGCCATTGGGTCCTAAGACCTATCGCTTAAAATAAGCACACATTTGGCTAGTATAGGTTCAACCATGGTACAGATTTTACAAAAACGTGCGCCTGCGCTGACGATTCGTGCCGGCCATCTGGCACGTGAGCTGATTCTGCAACAAGGTTTGCAACCCGAACAGGTCGATATTGTACCTGGTGCTGCAGGTGGCCCAAAAGGCATCGGGATCCAAGGACTGGATCAGGCGATTTTTGGTGAGTTTTTTCCACGTGCACCTCAGCGTAGAACTTTGGTGGGTTCTTCGATTGGCAGCTGGCGTTTTGCCAGTATGGCTGCACATGGAGTTCAACAGGGAACCGAACGTTTGGGTGAGCTGTATACCAACCTCTATTTTCATAAAAAAATGACCCGTCAGGATGTCAGCGAAGTTTGCCGTGGCATGCTGCTGGATCTGGTACAAGGCAAAGAAAACGATCTAGTCAATCATCCAGATTATCATCTCGCAGTCATTTCAATTAAAGCCCAACACATTTTCCAGAGTGACAAGGCATTGCCGTTACTGGCTTCTGTGGCTGGAATTCTTGGAACGACCGCAGTCGCGCGCCGGCACAGCCGTTATTTCATGCAACGTGTGATCAGCCAGCCCAATATCGGTGAACAGTTTAAAATCGCTGAAGATGGATTTACCACGCATTATCATGCACTGACCGAACAGAGTGTGTTGTCCTGGCTGATGGCTTCAGCGTCTATTCCCGGAGTGATGGCAGCGGTGAATAATATACCGGATGCACCGCAGGGTTATTATCGCGATGGTGGCCTGATTGATTATCACATTGACCTGCCCTTTCAGAGCAAGGGCATTGTGCTGTATCCACATTTTACCGATAGCATTACCCCCGGCTGGTTCGACAAGTTATTTAAACGTACCTCAAATCCGGAAAATCAGGCACGAACTTTGCTGCTTTCTCCATCGCAGCAATATCTGCAAAGTTTGCCTTTGGGTCGTTTGCCTGATCGTAAAGACTTTAACTTAAAAGGTTTGGATCAAACCCAACGGATTCAGCTGTGGAAGCAATGTATTGCGGAAAGTCAGCGTCTGGGCGATGAATTTCTGGAACTGGTCGAGAAGCAGAATTTTGCTGAGGTAATGCAGACCTTGTAATTGGCCGTAGCTGCCCGATTATTTGTATAATTGCTTTAATTTTGTGAACTGTTGAGATTTATGCAGAAGTTTTTAGTTGTCCTGCAATACCTGTGTCTGGCCTTTGCCATTTATCTGATTTATAGCGTCAGCATGTCGCTGTATAGCCAGGATTTTGTCCTGATGGAACTGGTCGCTGATATCGGTACGATTCTGATTTGTATCGACCTGGCGGTGTTTTTATTTACCAGTAAAGGTAAGCCCGGCATTAGCATGGAAGAATATGCAAAAAGACTGGAACAGCCACCGTCTAAGCTGGTCTATGTGACACGAAAATTGGGGCATCTCGGTATTTTGCTGATTATCACCAGCTGGATTGTGCCGATGATTAACTCATAAATATCCAATAAAAAACCTCCCAATTGGGAGGTTTTTTTAAATTAAAGATATCTGAAAATTATTTAGAACCTTTAATCCCTGCTTGAAGTAATAGCGCACCCAAACCACCAATTTTTTGCTCTTGTGGTTTAGCCGCTTGAGGTTTCTTGCCCTGAGGACGCTCACCTTGCGGACGTGCTTGCTGTGGACGTTTACCTTGAGACTTACGTTCACCACGTGGCTCATTATTCTCGCGACGTGGCTGACGTGGTGCTTTCGCCGGAGCTTCAGAACCTTCTGGACGCATCGATAAATTCACACGGTTACGTTCAGCATCCACATTCAAAACACGGACTTGTACGATTTGACCCGGTTTCACCACTTTATGTGGGTCAGCGACAAATTCATTGGCAAGTTCAGAAATATGTACCAAACCGTCTTGATGCACACCCACATCGACAAATGCACCGAAGTTAGTCACGTTGGTGACTACACCTTCTAGCTGCATGCCCTCCGACAATTGCGCAACTTCCGTAATGTCATCACGGAATTTAGCAGTGCGGAACTCTGGACGCGGGTCACGGCCCGGTTTTTCCAGTTCAGCCAATACGTCTTGAATTGTCGGCAGACCGAATTTCTCGTCTGTAAATTCTTCAGCATTCACTTGGCGAATGATTTCAGTATTGCCAATGATGTCTTTTACAGTCGTTGCTTTCGCTTCAACAATTTTGCTCACCAAAGCATATGACTCAGGGTGAACCGCAGAAGCATCTAGTGGTTCTGTACCATCTTGAATACGCAAGAAGCCCGCAGCCTGCTCAAAAGTACGCTCGCCTAAACGTGGCACTTTCTTCAAAGACTGACGATTGTCAAAACGACCATTTTCCTTACGGAATTCCACAATTTGCTGTGCAATTGATTTATTTAGACCCGCGATATAACCCAAAATCGCTGCTGATGCAGTATTTACATCCACACCCACTGAGTTCACACAGTCTTCAACGACCGCTTCCAAGGTTTTCGCCAGACCGGTCTGGTTCACGTCATGTTGATACTGACCCACACCAATCGATTTCGGATCGATTTTCACCAGTTCTGCTAGTGGATCTTGTAAACGGCGTGCAATCGATACCGCACCACGAATAGATACATCTAGTTCAGGCAGTTCCTGTGAAGCTAGTTCAGATGCTGAATACACCGATGCACCTGCTTCAGATACAGAAACACGCGTCATTTTCAGATCACTGTTCGCAGCCATCATTTCAGCAACTAAAGCTTCAGTTTCACGGCTTGCAGTACCATTACCAATCGCGATCAGGTCAACATTGAACTCGCAGCATAAACGCGCCAGCTCGGCCAGTGAACCTTCTTTATCGTCTTTTGGTGCAAATGGATAAATCGTGCTGTGTGCAAGAACATCACCAGACTCGTTCACTACCGCCAGTTTCACACCGGTACGGATACCCGGGTCCACGCCCAAAGTGGTACGTGCGCCTGCAGGTGCAGAAAGCAGTAAATGACGCAGGTTTTCAGCAAAGACGTTCATCGCTTCTGTTTCAGCAGCCAGACGTTTTTCAGTCAGCAATGAATGTTCGATCGTTGGACGAACTTTACCGAGCCAAAATAGTTTTGCAGTTTGCTTCAAGAAATCCTGACGCGCTTGTGGCTGAACAGTTTCAAGATTGTATTCAGTTTCAATACGCGCCAACGGGGCATCATCTTCGCCATCCACTTTCAGGCCTAAAACGTTTTCTTGACGGCCACGCAGCATCGCCAATAAACGGTGTGAAGGCACTTTATTCAAGTTTTCAGAGAAATCGAAATAATCACGGAATTTTTTACCGACTTCTTTTTTCTCATCACTGGCAACCAAACTTTTCAGCACGGCAGTTTTTGCAAATGTCGCTTTAAGTTCAGTGGTCAGCGCGATATTTTGCGCCCAGTCATCAATCAGGATGTGCTGGATCGCATCAAGCTGGCTTTCAGTATCTGGGTAATCTTCATGGCTAAAACCCACCAAAGCTTCAGCTGGATCAACGGCTTCATTAAAGATTTTTTCGGAAATCGGGCCTAGACCGGCTTCTTTGGCCTTGAATGATTTACTGGTACGTTTTGGACGGTACGGCGCGTAAATTTCTTCTAATGCATTTTTGGTTTCAGCGGCATTCACACGCGCCAATAAATCATCAGATAATTTATCTTGTTCTTTGAGTGATTCAATCACCTTTTCACGGCGCTCATACAAATCACGCAAGTATGATAAACGCGTATCGAGTTGACGTAGTTGCGTATCGTCTAAGCCTTGCGTTACTTCTTTACGGTAACGTGCAATAAAAGGAACACTGGCACCTTCATCAATAAGCTTGATGGCAGCCTCAACTTGATTTGGACGTACGGCAAGTTCTTTTGCCAACTGCTGAACTAAGTCAGTCATCGTGTTTGATCCCACAAGGATAAGTACTAAATGGCATGATTATAAAGACCGGGTCTATAAAATCCACCATTGTTTTTATTAATTTACCTCATCTTTATATTATGAAGTGCCACAGTTTTCAGCTTTTCCCGATAAAGTTTGTATGAACTTTGCTTTTTATCCAGCTTAAAATCGTATTTTTTGCTCATTTAGATGTATATATTTGGTATCTATGTCTTGATTTTAACTGCAATATTTGGTGCTTTAGAGCATAGTCAATTAATATCAATGAATCGTATACTCAAAGCCTATTTGATTTTTGTTTATGACGACAATAAAGAATAAAGGAGCATCTCATGAGTTTAGTTGTACCTGCTGAAAAAGCCGATGCCGTACATACCGAAACGGACCGGGTCGAACGGATCCTGGTGGTTGATGATGATGTTCGTCTGCGTACCTTATTACAGCGTTTTCTCGAAGATAAAGGCTTTGTGGTTAAAACTGCACATGATGCCACGCAGATGGATCGACTTTTACAGCGGGAACTGTTTTCTCTGATCGTGCTCGACTTTATGCTTCCGGTCGAAGATGGCTTGAGTATCTGTCGTCGTTTACGCCAATCCAATATCGATACGCCTATCATTATGCTCACCGCTCGTGGTAGCGACTCGGA
>DFCG01000073.1:35780-38675 GCA_002367455.1 Acinetobacter sp. UBA3060
CATCCACGCGAACCATTAACCCGCGACAAGCTGATGAATCTGGCGCGTGGCCGTGAATGGGGTGCCATGGAACGTTCAATTGATGTTCAGGTGTCACGTTTACGCCGTCTGGTTGAAGAAAATCCTGCGCGTGCACGTTATATCCAGACCGTATGGGGTGTGGGTTATGTCTTTGTTCCAGATGGTGCTGAATAAAGGAAAAATTATAGGATAAAGATTACCCCAGTCTATTGTCCCTAAAAGTCATTCGCTGCTGTTTGAGCCTCCCTTCTTTAAAGGCTCGTATACAAATGCGCGAGTTCAGCGAATGGCAAAGTTTTTACTTGCGTAACAGTGTTACTCATTTTTTCAAAAAAAGTAACACAACAAGCTCCTTCCATCGAAGGTTCAAGCAGTAAGATTCCATTACAAATATTATTACTGCTCAATTTGGAAAATGCCTACAGGGAGCTGGTGTGAAACTCGACCCCATCGATCCACAAAAATTTACCGATTTTGTCAGCTACTCGGAAAAAAAGCGTACCCGCGGGGAACGCTTTCTCGACAAGATCAAACCGCGTTCTGCTGCCATGCGTACCACGGTACTGGTGGTTTTCGTGGTCTGTTTCAGCCTGTTCATGTCCTTATGGTTCTTTTGGCGTACCCTGTTTTTACCTGAAATCCAGCAACATGCGCGTTATCTGGCCATGGAACTGGAAATTCTCAACAATCCCGATCTGCGCCTGTATCACAAACAGCAGGAAGTCGACATTGACGATTGGTTAAGAAATCGGGTCGGCATTGAATACGTGACCAATCCAGCAAAATATCCCACTGTCCGTGAAAAGCTGATTGCAGAATTTTTTACCCGGCAGATCGAAACCAAACTGGCCAAAGAGTTACGTATCGAACAAGCCACAGTCTATTTCCAGTTTAAGCCGAGTCCACGTATCTGGATCCAGACCCCTGAAATGAATGGCCACTGGGTACAGGAACCTTTAAAGACTTATGCCAATTATAGCAATGAACTGATTTTGGGCTGGTTGCTTGGCACGCCGATTATTGTCGGCATCATTATTTTGACCTTGGTGCGTCAGCTCAACCGTCCTTTACGCCGTTTGCAGAATGCCGCCAACAGTTATAGCCGAATCGGCTCAGCACCCTATCTAGATACCAATCATGGTCCACTGGAAATCCGTCAGGTCAATCATGCCTTTAATCAGATGATTTATACGCTGGACCAGACCGAGCGGGAACGCCGAATCATGCTGGCCGGCATTTCACATGACTTGCGCACGCCCTTAACCCGAATCCGCCTCAGTGCCGAAATGATGCCAGATGAAGACTTTCTCAAAGAAGGCCTGATTTATGATGTCGAAGATATGGACGCGATTCTGGATCAGTTCATTTCCTATATGCGCGACGGTTCCGATGAAGAACCGCAGGACACCAATGTCAATGTACTGCTACAGGAACTGGTCAAGCAGTTTAAACCGCTAGATATCCGTTTCACCCCACAAGATATACCGACCATTCAGGCACGTAGCATGTCGCTAAAAAGACTGATTGGCAATCTGATCAACAACTCAAAACGCTATGGTTCAGAACCAATTGAGCTTTCTGCGCATGTTGAAGAAGATCAACTGTTGATTTGTGTCGCAGACCATGGCGAAGGCATTCCGGAAGATCAGATTGAAGCCTTGATGCAGCCTTTTGTTCGGGGCAATTCGGCACGAACGGTACAAGGCAGTGGCTTGGGGCTGGCCATTGTTAAACGGATTGTCGATATTCACCATGGTCAATTACGTATCCATAATCGTCCTGAAGGTGGGCTGGAAGCTATCATTTCACTACCCGTGAATCAGGCGAACCCTGAGACACTTCCCCCCGCCACTACACTCGATAAAATTCGCCAAACCTTGACTGATCACTTTTAAGAAGTGATCAGTAATTCAACAAATGAATTTTTAGTTTTTCTATACAATTCATTTTATAGTTCACGAATTCAATCATTTAAAAATCATCATTTTTTATTATACCTACATTTAGCTAAAAAATTAGACCTTAGCCTAACACCTATGCACAATACATTTTTTGAGCGGTACAATCCGTATCATAGTTTAAGAATTAATGAGAGTTAAAATGTCTTTAGATCGTATCCGTTTAGCCTCCCTACACAACAAAGTCATCAGCCCTGAACAAGCGGCTGAATTCATCCAAGATGGCATGACTGTGGGTATGAGTGGCTTTACTCGCGCTGGTGAAGCGAAGGCGGTTCCTTTAGCTTTGGTTCAACAGGCAAAAGCAAATCCATTAAAGATCACGTTAATTACTGGTGCATCACTAGGGAACGATCTAGACAAACAACTGACTGAAGCTGGTGTATTGGCACGTCGTTTACCGTTCCAGGTAGACAATACTTTACGTAAAGCGATCAACAACGGCGAAGTGATGTTCATTGACCAGCACTTGTCTGAAACTGTTGAGCAAATGCGTAACCTGCAGTTGAAAAAACCAGACGTTGCGATCATCGAAGCCGTAGCAATTACTGAAGATGGCGGCATCATTCCAACAACATCTGTTGGTAACTCTGCAAGCTTTGCGATTTTTGCTGAAAAAGTGATTGTAGAAATCAATACNNATCAATATCGATCCATCTAAAATTGTTGGTATCGTATTTAACAGCGAATTGCACGACTCTCCATCTACTGTAACCGCACCAGATGATGAGACTCAAAGAATTGCCAACCATTTGATCGCTTTCTTTGAAAAAGAAGTAGCTGAAGACCGTCTACCGAAAAACCTCGGACCTCTTCAAGCAGGGATCGGTTCAATTGCAAACGCCGTATTGACGGGTCTGAAAGATTCAAACTTCGAAGACTTGATCATGTACTCAGAAGTACTACAAGACTGTAC